>CAZCEB010000102.1:0-4101 GCA_964497305.1 uncultured Muribaculaceae bacterium
GCTTGAAAAATATAGGTCCTGGGGACGAAAATTTGATTGCTATTGCTACAGGAATGAATATAATGGGGGAAAATAGAAGAACTATAGATGAAAATACAATGTCAAAAGAACGCTTGGTGAATCTATTGATATGCTTTGTTAATGGGTTATGACGTAGTGTTAATACCGGAACTTGCCCCATGTTGTACATTTCAAAACGACGACTAATGTATTTGCTTATCTGAGGTACGTAATAAAATTGAAGAACATTATTATCGGCAACTTGTGTAACTGTTCTGATTGCCTTTTCGTTTTCTCCAGATAGAGTATAATAAATTTCATCGACGTTGTGAGTTTTTACATACTCATCAATGTCTTCAATTTTTCCAAGATAGTTCTTTTTAATTTCTTCTGAAGGATTGTCGTCAAAGAAACCTAGGAAGATGTATCCATATCCGGCATCGGATGTCATTTCTTTGTGCAATCGTTGTGCTGTAATATTGCTACCTATAATGATGGCTTTTTTGTAGTTTCGTCCTTTGCGTCGGAAAGATTTTAGTATTTGTCTAGAAATAATCCACCATAAGGGGAGTGAAATTGCCATCAAGCCATAAAGAATTAAAAATGATTTAACCGGAATATGGGCTATTTTTAAAAAAAATAGTAGAGTTAAGAAAAATAATGCATGCATACCCACTATTCGCAACGACCGAAATACAATCTGGTCCATGTGGAGAGTGCGACGAGTGTTTATGCTAGATGATTGAAACGCAATAGGAATGAAGGATACATTTACTAGAAACATTGTAACGCGAGCATGCTCCTTGATAATGTCGGGAGAGATAAAGCATGTAGCAATAAAAACGAGATTAATCAAAATAAAATCAGTTAAGATTAAAATCGTGTTTATATAACGTCCGTATCGTCCTTTATTATTTGCTGTGGTCATATATATTAATAATTCTCAATCATGCCAAACGATGGAATGAAAATACATCCCATCGTTTGGTGAAAGAAATAAGATTTTTAGTTTAGTTTGCTGTCGATTACACCTATTTTCTTTTCGATTGTAATCAAATCTTCTTTTATTCGTTGTATTTTACGTTCCATTTCACGAAGCATTGAATCTCCTGATTTGGATTTAGAATTAAAGAATCCAAGATTGTTTTCATAAGTATTGAGCTCATTTCGTTTTTGCTCATAACTACGGAGCAATCTTTCACGTTCGCGATATAACTTGTTTTCATCGCCACTCATTTCATTGATGGCGTTCTCAAAGTTCGCAAAATTGGCTTTAGACTCTTTTAGGTCAAATTTGTCATAAAGTTCGTTTATTGCCTTGCGGTAGGCTTCATAAACTTTGTCTTTATCTTTGAATGGAACATGACCTATTTGTTGCCATTTAGTCATTAACTCTTTTACCTGTTTTTTTACTTCTTCTTTTTCTGCATCAGATGAAATATTTTCTAATGCTGAGATAATTTCGTTTTTGGCTTTTAAATTGGCTTGTTCTTCACGGCGAGCTCCCGATGTGTTCTTTTTCTTTTGTTCAAAGAAATAATCACATGCGGCAAGAAAACGTTTCCACACAGTATCGCTATGTTTTTTTGCAACTGCGCCTATTGTTTTCCATTCTTTTTGAAGTGCAACAAGTTCATCTGTTGTTTTTTTCCAATCAGTGCTGTCCTTTAAAGCTTCTGCACGTTCACAAAGTGCAATCTTCTTCTCAAGATTACTGCTGAAATCATCCTTCATGCGTTTGAAATAATCAGCCTTCATTGCAAAGAATTTATCGCAAGTTTCTCTGAAGCGAGCAAATAGTGCATTATTCATTTTTTTTGATGCAAAGCCGAGTTTTTTCCAATCTTCTTGGGCTTCAATAATGATTTTTGTCATTTCGTCCCAAGCAGCATAGCTTTTGAGTGATTCAAAATCGAGAGCTTCGACACGTTCGCATATTGCAGTTTTTGCAGTTTCGTTTTCTTGTTCACGAGCTTTTCTCTCTTCAAAAAAGGCTTGATATTTTTTGTTTATTGTAGCTGAAGCATCTTTGAATCGAGCCCATATTTCTTCGCGAATTTCTTTTGCTACCGGTCCTGTTTCGCGCCATTTATCATGAAGGTCTTGTAGACGTTTAAATGCAATAATTATATCGGACTCTTCAGCGAGTTTTTCAGCTTCGGCGCATAGAAATTGTTTGATATCAAGATTTTTCTTGAAATCATAGTCGCGAAGGTCTTTATTGATTTTTAATTGATCATAGTAACGTTCAACGGCTTCTTGATAGCTTTTCCAGATATCGCTCATTACAGTTGGAGGAACTTCTCCTATTGCTTTGAATTCTTGTTGTAATTCTTTGAATTTAGGAAAAAGTTTATTTACGTTATCGGTATCAGATGCCATTTCGTTTAGCTCATTTATAATGGCTGATTTCCTTTCGTAATTTGCTTGACGAGTAGCTTCTTGTTCAGCAAGTAATGCCGCCTTTTTTTCTTTTATTTCATTTAGTATTTCTTTGAATCTTTCTTCAAGTTCATCTGGCTTAGGGGCAAAAGCTGCATCTTCATTTCCTTTTTCAAGAAATTCAGATTTTTCTATTTCTAATTCGGCTTTGCGTATTGAATAGAATTGCTGCTTGATTTTAGTGATTTCATCACGAGAAATTTCAATGGCTGATTTTGCTGATATCTCTGCGGCAAGTTCAACAATTTGCTCTTTAGAAAGTTTTTCGGCTGTTTCAGCTATTACTTCTTCTGTCTCATTCACAATTAGGACTTCAGATTGTCCGTCGTTCAAGGTTTGGTCCTTACCTTCAATTTCAGGGTTTAAGGACTGTTCACGCAATTCCATAATAAATTTTTTATAAGTTACATAATGTGCCTTCACGGTAAATTTACCGCATCAAGTTATTTGTCGGTCTCAAATTTAATAAAAAAAATAATACTATTGTAAAATTTAATGCTAAAATACAGTTTTAGCGCAATTAATATGGCATTTTGATGATTACTCAGGGTTGTAGATGAGAGTTGAACAATTTTGTGGTTTGAAAATTTCTTGTGCTACTTCAATTATCTTGTTAGGTGAAATTTTTTGATATCGGGACACAGTATTATTAATATCTTCGTTGTGCATTTCACTCATAGCCAATACTTGGGCTTTAGATAAGAAATTGATTGAGCCAAAAGTGAAATTAGATTCAAATCGGTTGATTGTTCGAGTTAATTCATATTCTGTTAATGATCCGTTTGTGATTGAAAGTGCTTCAGAAAGCATCAGTTCTTCGGCTCGTTTTATAGAATCGGAATCATTTTTCGCCAGTTTGGCATTAAGAATAAGATGTCCCGGCTCATCGCTGCCACATATAGAAGCATCTATTTCTGTAAAAAGGTCGGTCCCCATTAATAGATTGCGATAAAATCGAGATGAACGTCCCGATGCGAGCAAATCAGTAATAATATCACATGGAATATAGTCAGGAGAATAATAGTCAGGCATTCTGAATGCTTTAACTATGGCAATTTGAGGTACTTTGCCTGAAATAACTTTCCGCCGTTCTTCGTTTTGTATAGGTTCTGATTGGTAATTGCGTTGGGCAATGGAGCGAGATGGAATATCGCTAAACCATTTTTCGACAAGGTGTAAAGTGTCATCAAAATTGATGTGCCCCGATACGGCTAAAACAGCATTATTGGGAGCGTAATGGCTATAAAAGAAATCTTTGATATTTTGAAGCGTTACTTTTTCGATGTGGCTGATTTCTTTGCCTATTGTTGGATAACGGTAGGGGTGTTGAGAATAAATGAGTGAACGCAGATGATGCCCCATATCTCCATAGGGCTTATTTAAGCATACTTCTTTAAACTCTTCAATAACCACATGGCGTTGAACCTCAAGAGGCTTTTCGTTGAATGCAAGGGCTAACATGCGGTCGCTTTCAAGCCAAAATGCAGTCTCTGCGTTGTGGGCAGGGACTACGTCATAGAAATTAGTGTAATCATTGTTGGTCCATGCATTGTTCCACCCACCGGCGCGTTCGATGGCATTGTCGAAATCCGGAATGTTGGCAGAGCCTCCAAACATTAAATGCTCAAACAGATGAGCCAATCCTGTCATTTGAGGATT
>CAZCEB010000102.1:4111-6535 GCA_964497305.1 uncultured Muribaculaceae bacterium
TTTTCATCTTTCGCTCCAACATTATATAAGACGTTAAGTGCCACCATTGCAGTGGCACTATCGTAATTATGTACAACACGTAACCCATTGGGTAGTGTGAAACGATTTATTTCAATCATTTTACGACTTTAGCGCTTATAATTTTGATATCTTCGTTAGGGCGATCTTGAGCATTGGTCGCTGCTTTTTCAATTTTTGCAACAACCTCCATTCCTGATACTATTTCTCCAAAAACAGTGTAGTCGTTGTCTAAGTGAGGAGTTCCCCCAACAGTAGAATAGGCTTGACGTTGTTCTTCTGTGAATGATGCAGGATTTTTAGCTGCTTCGGCCTCTGTCTGGGCAATAAGCTCGTTTTGGAGGTTTTGTAGCCCTATTTGGTCTCGATTTTTACGCATATTCATGATAGAGTCGCGATGTTGGAGTGCTAAGGTATTGAAGATGGCTTGCTTTTGCTTCATAGCAAGTTGTCCCTCCATTTGCTTGAGCAGACTTTCGTTATAAGCTTTGCCTGTAACGATATAAAATTGAGAGCCGGAAGATTTCTTTTCAGGGTTAACTTGGTCGCCTTGTCGAGCAGCGGCAAGAGCTCCGCGCTTGTGGAAATGTTTTGGGTATACTATTTCAGCATCAATTTGATATCCCGGACCTCCTGAACCTAACATCTTACCCGAAGGCGCATTTTTTGAATCAGGATCTCCTGCTTGTATCATAAATTCATTTATAACACGATGGAAAAGAGTTCCATTGTAAAAGTCCTCGTTAACAAGTTTACTGAAATTGTCGCGATGTTTTGGTGTATCACCATATAGTAATATGCGAATATCTCCTAAAGATGTTTTTATGTCTACCATTACATCGGTAGTGTCGACTGTAGCCATTATTGTTTCGTTTTTTGTGTTATTGGAATTGTTAATTGTCGCTTCTTTTGAACTTGAATTGGCATTGCATGAAGCCAAAGAGCATAATAATGCAGTTAATAAAAATAGTGTTTTACGCATGATGTTAAATGCCTTTTGGATATAAACGTTTATAAATGCGACGGAAATTATCGTCGCTTGAATTTAATTCGTCAAGACGCTCGGTGTAATCTGCTCCCCAGATACTTTGCAAGAGGTCTCCTATGTAGCGATGTTCTCGGTCTTTTTCTATTGCTGATGCAATTAACCGGTCTATTGCCGATTTATATTTATCCCGGTCTATCGCTGAGAGATAACGAGCTGCGCTTACAAGAAATTGCCCATTTTTATCTACTGAAATCATGTTGTCGATTAAATCATCGATGATTTCATAACATGAATTGATGTGATTGGCAATGTATTCGTAAGTAAGAAGTCCGTCGGGATCTTTACTCAGAGTTTTCTTTATATTTTCATCCATGATTTGTAGTAAATTATGAATTTTGTGCGACAAAGATAATGCAAGCAAAGTTCAAAAACAAGATAAAAGTATTTTTTGAAGGTTTAAATCAATATTTGGATAATTAAAAACCTATTTCGATATTTGCATAGTGTAAATTCTGCAATATTGAGATGAAAATAAATAAGGAAGATATAGACTGGGTGTGGGTTGATCTGGATGATACGATTTGGGATTTTAAAACAAATTCGTGGGAAGCGTTGGCCTATGTATATGAATATGCAAAGTTGGAAGAGGCTTTTGGTGATGTTGATACATGGCGCGCTATCTATCAGGACAATAATCATCGATTGTGGTTGCTTTATAATGCGGGAAAAATTACAAAAGAGTATCTCATGATGGAGAGATTTAGAAAAGTCCTTGTTGATGCTGGATATGATAATGATATTGCAGTAAAGATGAGTTTGGAGTTGAGTGATGTATATCTCGACAAACTTGCATCATTAAAGACTCTTATCCCGGGTGCGCGAGAATTATTAGATTGGTTGAAAATACAGGGTTATAAAATAGGAGTCATAAGCAATGGTTTTTATGAGGTGCAGCATCGAAAAATGGTTTCGGCTGATATTGTTAATTATTTTGATGCAGTAGTATTAAGTGATGACATTGGAGTGAATAAGCCTGATCGGCGTATATTTGACCACGCTTTGCGTAAAACCCAAGCCAAAGCTGCTCGTACACTTATAATTGGAGATAATCCCGATACAGATATTATAGGAGCAATAGGTGCCGGATGGCATGCGATTTATTTTAATCGTAATGGCGAAGGTCTTTCGATGTCAAATGATGCGGTGATTGAAATCTCTAAATTGGATGAAATCATAGAAATGTGAATGATGTAATAATTCTAAAAATGGCAATAATTGTCATGTAAATGTGAGAATTCTAATAAAAAAAGACGTTGATGTTGTGGCTATTTGAAAAAAAAGTACGATATTTGCAGTTGCAAATTTTGAGCGGAAGGGGGATTGCCTCTAATAGCTTGCATATCAACGAAATTAATAAC
>CAZCEB010000103.1:0-6475 GCA_964497305.1 uncultured Muribaculaceae bacterium
ACAAAGAACGCAACATTCAGCTCTTCTTGTTCATTAAAACTACATGATAAAATATATTATTCAGATTATCCATTAGAATATAATATAACGGATAATAAAGAGATGAAATATATTTTTGGGACTCAAGAAAATATTGAATATACAAAATCATATCATAAAAATATTTATTCAAATAGTGAATTTAAGGACTCGATAAAAACACAATCGGCATGGCATTTAGATAAAATTATAAGTATAACAGGAGATACAATAGAATTTTCCTATGTTAAGGGTAGAAAGAAAAAAGTTGGACTTGGAATTTCGGAATATTTCTATTATTCAACTCGTACCGATGCAGAAACATCACGAATTAGTGGTACACAGTCATCAGAAGCAGAATATGAACCATTGCATGTGTCGGAAATAAAATCTAAATCGGTTAAAGTTAAATTTAATTATAATTCATATAATGATATTTTAGAAAGTATAGAAATAATTCGGAATAATACACAACAAAATTTGTTGCAGAAATATGAATTAAAACATGAAACAATAAATGTTTCATCTTCAATGACAAAAATGTTATTGACAGAAGTAGATAGAATAGGGGAAAATGGAATAGATAAAATTGAACTATATAGATTTATTTATCATCCGGGTAATAGCTTTGTTTTAAACCCATTTCAAGCGATTGACCATTGGGGTTATTACAATGGCATAAACAATAAGACTTTGTTATATACGCCTGTTCAAGAGAATTTCGTAATAGTAGGAGATCGAAGTCCGAACGAAACTTATACAAAATGTGGAATACTTAAAACTATTATGTATCCAACAGGGGGATCGACTAATTTCACGTGGGAACAAAATGAATATTCCTATGTAAAAAATAGTCGATTAAGTCCATATACAACCTGGGATACGACACATTCACAGATTACAATTTCAGGAAAAAATAGAAATGTTCAGATTACAGAAATTAACCAATTACCGGATGTCGAAAGACAGTTATATGTATCATATAGCACCTCAATCGAAATCAATATGTCGAAATATATCCCGGAAGGATTAGAGTGTGTTCTTCCTTGGGATGAGTATACTCGTGTACATTATGAATATGAAACGATTGATTTACCTAATTATCCACGTTTTGAAATTCGAGATAGTAATAATCGATTGATAGATTTTTGGTATATTGATAGCGATGAATGTAAAACTACAAAAACAAAGATTTTATCAGCAGGAACTTATAAGTTGAAATTATGTAATCCGGTTGGATTTGATGGAGCATTAATAAATAGTATAAATGGATTTTTTGGTAATGGAGGAGATAGTGGAGGAGATTTTGGATACATATTGATAAATGTAACAACGGTATCTTTCACAGAGCATAAGAATTACACAAAACCATGGGGAGGATTGCGTATCGCAAAAATTTCATCATTAGCAGGAAATACTACTCCTATAGAAAAAGAATATTATTATAAAGATGGATCATATCTATCATCGTATTCAAGTGGAACGATTGCAGAGGAGCCACACTATAAGTCCACATCTTATAAAAGAGAACTTTTATTAATTAGTCAAAATTCGCAGTTTAGAGAAGAAACCACAGAAACACAGGGCTATCATTCTCATGGATTATATTCAACTCCTAATGGAGGCTCTCATATTGAATATCCTGAGGTGTGGGAAAGATATTCCGGAGATAGCTTGATGTTGAGGTATGAATATGATTCGCAGCGATATAATGCCGATGTTGTGCGTTCAATTATATATGGATATATTCCCGGGGGCTCTCGCATGAACACATCAATGGATCATCAAAGAGGGAATTTATTGCGTAAATCATATTACAAAGGAGATAAAATATATAAAGTAAATGAATATGACTATCGTATTGTTGAGGATAATAATACTCCTGATTATTGTGGCGACTTTTATCGTATTCTAAATATAGAAGGAATAGCAGATCCTTTACTTGGAGATTCAATAAATGGGGATTATGCAACATGTCTTTATAAATTGATACCATATAATAAAGGGATATCAAGAAGTTGTACGCATGAGTATATTAATGGAATCGAAGAATTTTATTATGAATTTCCTGCTGATTATAGTGATACTATAAAATATACTTATTTTAATGCTGGATATAGTGAGAACCCGATTTATAACTCTATTTGTAGCAAAATAATAAAAAACTCTAAAGGAGAGACAGAAACGACCTATTATACATATTTATATGTTAATAATTATGGATATATTTCATGTCCGGAAACTGAGGTAACAGTGTGTAACGGAAGGATAATTAGAGCCATTAGAATGGAATATGATGAACACTATAGATTGAAAAAGACTTATAAAATTCCATTTGGTGTTAGTGTGGAATCTCGTTTCCTTCTTGGTAATAGTTGTGAAACATCTCAAGTATTATTAGAAAAAATAAACATACCTGAATATTCATTTAGGTATGATAATGATGGAAATATTATTGAAATATCCTATAATTGTGTCCCTCTTGCATCATATTTGTGGAGTTATCAAGGATGTCATCCTATTGTTGAAATTAAAAATATAGGTTACGATGAAATGGCGTCTCAATTGCCATCAGCATTAACTCCTGGAGTATTGTCAAATAGGTGTGACATAACCGAAAATGAATTAAATGCGATAAGATCATTGTTCCCTGAAAACGATGTTATAACAATGACATATCATTGGCTGGTAGGTGTTACATCATTAACCGATTCGCGAGGAGTGGTAACAAAGTATAATTATGACACTTTTGGACGTTTAAATCAAGTTAAAGACTATAATAATTATTTTATACATCAGTATATCTATAATTATGCCAAATAAAATGAGGAATATATGAAACATAGATTTATTGTATTAATAACAATTATAATAGGTGTTATGAATATAACATCTGCAACAGAATTCATGTTGACAAAGGATTTGAATTTTCCACGTAGTGGAGATAGATTTCTGAGACAAGAATTTCACTCGTTTAATAATAGTATTGCTATGGGCTACAATTGTTTATGGGATTTTTCAACAATTAAGATTAAGCCTGAGCAAATCGAGACTCGTTATGTCTCTCGAGTAGATACTACGATAGTCGAAGTTGAAAATCGAGAGCAAAGATTTTATTCGACAACAAAAGATACGATATATCTTTATCGTCAGGCATCATCAGGTAAACTTATGAAATTTTATATACATAAACCGATAATGAAATTTCCAATGAAATTAGGTAGTCGAGTTGATGGATATTTTTGGGGTGAAGGGAGAATGGATTTATCCAAGTATGTGCGACATGTAGGAAAATCGACGATAGAAATAGTCGGTAGAGGAAGGATGATAACTCCGGAAATGGATTCATTGAGACACGTTTTGTTATTGAAAGAAACGAGCTATGGATCTATAACAATAACGAAAGATTTTTCAATTTCATTAGAAGAAACAAAAGACTCAACAATGTTAAGCCCTGATACGATAAATACATGGCTGCATAATGATAGCATAACCGGAAAATTAGAGATATTAAAGTGGTATGCTCGGGGATATCGTTACCCTATAATTGAGAATAGAAGAGTAATTTCCTATTATAAAGGATTGGCAATCGATTCAATAAACGTTATGTATTATCATTCCACCGCATCTCAAAAATATAATCTTGATGAAGATTTAGTAAATGATTCTTTGCGCCAAAATGAAAATGAGGAAGCCTTTGATAGGTTGTTTGATGGCTTGCCACAATCAAAATCAATAGCACAAATAAAATCATTAGGGAGCGATCTTTCTAAAAATAGAGCATCATCAACAAATAGTGTTATTGCGCAAGAGACAATCGGAGAAGAATGGTGTGATTTATATCCTCGAGTAGTGAGCCAATCAACAACTTTAAGCTATTCAACAACAAACGTAAATGATGTTGAAATAAGTGTTTTTTCTTCATCAGGAGCATTGATGTGGCAAAAAAAGATTTCTACTCTTGAAAGTACAGGTACAATAGAGTGTCCGACTGCCGAATTAGTTTCAGGAGATTACCTCTTGACTTGTCTCATAGGAGAAAAGCGATACTCTTTCAAGATTATAAAGAAATAATCGTAATGATATAGTAGAATAGAAGAAAAATTCTTAAATTGCAAAAGTAAAATTATTATGGGAAAAGGTCTATACATAAAAACGATTATACTGATTCTTTTGGCTATATCGGGAATAACGGTATATGGTCAGAGTTTGGAATGTAATTATGTAATGCGCGTGAGTCCCTTGTCAGGTAGTACGTCAACACTGGGCGCATTTTATGATGTATCGGTAGTTGATGTTGATTACTATGATGGCTTGGGGCGTCAATATTCCCATGTGTCAGTAGGTAGTTCCGGCGATTATATGGATATGTGCGACTATCGCACGTATGACCCTCGCGGTCGCGTTTCACGTCAGTACCTTCCTGTATTGACGTCGAATAATGATGGTCGTATTCCTACAGGCTATCTACCCACACTTTCCCAAGAGTATTATGGCGACACTTATGCATATACAAGCAAAGATTATGATGTAATCAATCCCGATTGCATAACACGCGAGTGTGGACCTGGCGAAGAGTGGCACACAATGAATCGCTCTCGAAAAGTTAGCTATCGATTTAACGATCAAAGCGCTTTATATGGTTGTGCCCTATATGATGTAAATGCCACAGGTCAACTTGTCAATAAAGGGAAATATGCAAGTGGCACTCTTAGGGTAACCGAGACTGAAGATGAAAACGGAGATATAACCATCGTGTTTACCGACAAAAGCGGGTGCAAACTCTTGCAACGACGCACCCAAGGATCGACCACAGCCGATACCTATTGGGTATATGATTGTTACGGCTTGTTGCGCTATGTATTAAGTCCGCAAGCATCTACACGCATGAGCGTTCAAGGTCAGATATCGGAAACCGATATAAATAATCTGTGTTATAAATATGTATATGATGAAAGGGGACGATGTATAGAGAGTAAACTCCCCGGAGTCGCCCCAGAGTATTATGTTTATGGCAAACTCAACCGAGTTGTATTTAGTCAGGATGGCGAACAACGACACAATTCAGAATGGAGAGTAACGAAATATGACCATCAGCATCGTCTCGCCGTAGAGGGCCACTCCATTCTCATAGGCGCGACACGCACCACCTTGCAAAGTGAATGGGGCGACAAACTTATGGAGGAGACCTACACCCCGAGTCTGGGGATGGAATATCAATTGATGTACACCAATAGTTGCGGACCGGCAAACTTTACCGCCGATCGAGCCTACTATTATGATGACTACAGCCATTGGGAAGACTACGTGCCTATACCCACCGATAGTCGCTATCGCGATTGCACCGGATTGTCGGCACAGGGCATGCTCACCGGCGAAGCCGTTACCGATTATTCCGGCAACATCTATGTAACACTCCATGTCAAAGATGAAAAAGGGAACGAAGTGTTGTATGCCAAGCGTGATCTATGGGGCCAGGATTATCTATATGCCACTTTTACCCGCTATGACTTCCGCAACAACCCTGTTTCACGCACCAACTTGTATCAACGATTGGCTGAGCAGGAAGCTTATGAGACACATACAATAGAAAGCACCTATGGTTATGACTTCAGAGATCGTTTAGTTTCTCGTAGTCATCGTTATGGTACCGGCTCCGCCTGTTACAACTACCTTACTTATGATGACCATGGACGGGTAGTTCGCTCCGGAATCAGCAAACACAGGTCGGAATATGGATATGATATTCGCAACCGTCAGACGAGCCACACATCTCCGAGCTTTTCCCAGATGCTCGAATATGAAAGCCCGAGTGTTGAAGGAGCACAAGCTCGCTATGATGGGAGCCTATCGGCAATCCAAGAGACACGCTATGTCGACACCATTCCGGAGTGGCATTATCGAAAGATTTATTATGACCAATCAGGACAAATCACAGAGATCGACGACAGCGACTCATTGCGCATGAACGAGTCCTATGAATATGACTTAAACGGAAATATCACCCGCATACGTCGAGGCGCACCCGGCGAACTGTATGATGATGTGTATTTAGGATACACTGGAAACCGATTGACATACGTAGTAGATGATGCCGATTATGACAGCTATTTAGGCGAAATCGCCCAATATAGCAGTTCAAGTTTTTTGGACACCTTGATGTATGACAGCAAAGGACGTTTGCTCAGTGACCACTCGCAGGGAATAAGGGAAATCAGCTATTACCCCAACGACCTCCCTCGAGAAATCCTCATGACCAATGCCGAGAAATTGATTAACACCTATCACAGTGACGGAAGCAAACACAGCGACTATCGTCGCATTCGTTACATGAAGACCGTTATGCAGATAGATGCAAACGGCGATACCGTCTATGTCGAACAACCTGCCTACAAGACCATATATCGTTACTATGTCGGGAACTCCGTCAGAGAGAATAATGCACCCACCCGTTTCT
>CAZCEB010000104.1:0-6474 GCA_964497305.1 uncultured Muribaculaceae bacterium
GCGTGGGCTGCTATTCCTACATCTGCATCTCAAGGTTTTCTCAGGACCATCAACTAAAGACGTGGCAATGCAGTGCCACGCTTCTCGTTTTTTATAAATCGCTTTCTTCGGCACCGAAAAGCACAAATAATAAATTTATGAGAAATATCATATTTTCTTTATTCTTAATTATTAGCACATTTGTATTATCGTGTGCAAGTGGAGAAAGTGTAAAACCATCATACGGAGTTAAATTTGAAAGACCGGTTATGCATGCAATAATTGATGGGCAAACCTATTTTAACGTCATTGTAGAAATTGATGCCGCAGAAATTGATGACATATTCAAATCTGGTGTAAAAGTAACCGTTACAGAAGAAAATAATGACAAGAAAATTTACAAAAAACGCTTCTCCAAGTCATATCTATATGCATTTTCAGACGGAACAATTCAAATAGGCAAAGGAAATGCTTTGATACAATTAATACTCTATAAGCGCAACTCCGTTTGGCACATGGAAATTAGGGGAAAAGGGATATATTAAAATTTAACAACTATAACTATGACACGATTTATTTTTTCTCTGTTCATTACCTTAATGACACTAACTGCCTACGCACAAAAAGATGTAACAAAATTCTTAGGCATCCCCGTTGATGGTACAAAAGCCGAAATGATTCAAAAGTTGAAATCCAAAGGCTTCAAAAGTTCATATTATGACAAAGACATCCTTGAAGGTCAATTCAATGGCGCTGATGTAAATGTTCATATTGTAACAAATGGCAATAAAGTGTATAGAATAATGGTTGCTGACAAAACATCAAGAGACGAAACGAATATAAGAATTAGATTTAATAGACTATGCCAACAATTTGAAATCAATTCTAAATATACATCTTTCACAGAAAATCAAAGTATTTCAGATAACGAAGACATTGATTACAATATCCTTGTACACAAAAAACGTTATCAAGCAGCATACTTTCAACAACCTGAAGCAATGGACACTATTGCAATTAGAAATGAATTAACTAATCTATATTTATCAAAATACACTCAAGAACAATTAGAAAACCCGACATCTGCAATAAAAGCTGACTGTGAGAATATTACCATGGACTATATTTATGACATAATTTCAAAAAAATCAGTTTGGTTTATGATTTCTGAAGATGGATATAACAAGTACTCAATTTTCATGTATTACGACAATCTTTATAACCAAGCTAATGGCGAGGATTTATAAACAACTAATTATAATATGCACTATGAAAAAGATTTTGTTTGCAACAATACTAATGGTTATTGCTTTTAGCTCTTGCGTGCAAAAACAACAAGAAGAGGTCATATCCATTCCTAAAGAAGCTAAACAGGAGTCAATCATTGTACCTACATTCAAATTATATCCAACATCTAATCGTTGGAATTTTCTGAAACTCAATACAGCAACAGGAGTAATCTCAATAGTCCAATACTCTATAAATGAGCCAGACAAAACTTTTGAGTATTCACTCAATGACACTCCATTAATTCCCTCAGGTGATGCTCCAACTCCCGGTCGCTTTGAATTAACTCCAACACAAAATATTTGGAATTTCATTCTGCTTGACCAAGTTTCCGGAGCTACCTACCAAGTGCAATGGTCATTTGAAGAAGAAAATCGCTTCATCATTCCCATAAAGTAACAGGTTTTTCTCACCATTATTATAATTTATGGAAGGATTTTTAGCGTTTTTAGGAGGATGTATCGCAGTACTGTTCGTTATTTGGCTGCTGTTTATTCTGCCCTCAAGAATGGCAAAGAAACGTGGTCGCAATCCCGTAGGTTGGATTATCTTATTTTGGATACTTAATCCTTTTTGGGGCGCTATATTATTACTGATATTAGGCGATAGCAAAAAGAAACTCCGCCAAGACATCATTGATGAGTTGAACAACAAATAATAAATACACATAAGCATATACCCCACTATCTTGCTATGCAATTTTCTGGGATTTATTTTTCATAACACCCACAATATCATCGTACCACCTCGGCACTACGTGCCACTCCTCCTACAACCAGGAGGAGAACTCTTTCATTTTTCATTTTATTTTCTGCTATTGTTTGGTATTACGGAAATTATGACGAAATTTGCAGATAGTGTGTTTAATATACCTCAAGAATGAGCAGAAAAGTATTCTATCGCTATAATCCGGCTACCGATAACTATGAGCGCGTTTATCCCTCATGGAAAAATCGCGTGTGGGTACTTGCACGCCATTTGATTGTGGGCATTGCGATAGGTGCACTTGCTTTTGTTACGGTTTATTTCTGGATAGATTTCCCTCGCGAGAAAATGCTCAAACAAGAGAACGAGCGACTCGTCAATGAACTTAAAATATTAAATCAACGCATTGACCGCTCCCTATCGGTATTGGATGACATTGCCAACCGCGACAACAATTTTTACCGCGTGATGATGCAAGCCGACCGCATTTCTGATGCTCAACGATATGCAGGTCTTGAAAAAGGGAATAAATATGAACACCTCAACAAGCTCTCCGATGCCGAACTGATAAAAAACGTATCTAACAAAATGGATCTTTTAGACCGACAAATATATGTTCAGATAAAATCATTTGACGAGTTAAAAGAGCTTGCAGGACAGCAAAAAGATCGTTTGGCACACATTCCGGCAATTATGCCAATCTCAGAATTGGATTTGCGTCAAATGGCATCGGGATATGGCTATCGCATTGATCCGGTATATGGCACCGGAAAATTTCACGAAGGAATGGATTTTGCTTCTGACAGAGGTACTCCTGTTTATGCTACCGGAGACGCACGTGTAGAATCAGCCAAATGGCACTCAGGCTATGGCAACCTAATAGTTCTCAATCATGGCTACAACTATACCACCCGATATGCCCATTTGAGTGAAATGAACGTTACTACCGGGCAAATGGTGAAACGTGGCGACTTGATAGGCAAAGTTGGCAATACCGGAAAATCGACTGGTCCACACCTTCACTATGAGGTGAGATACAAGGGCGCTCCACAAAACCCGGTTAACTACTATTTTTATGACTTAACACCACAACAATATAACGAAATGATACAACGTGCCGAAAACGCCGCTCATGTCATGGACTAAGCGCTCACTATTTTCAACTCTCAATTTAAAAATTATGGAATTTACAAAGAAATATTACAAAATACGCGAGGTTGCCGAAATACTCAATCTTCCTGCATCAACATTACGCTTTTGGGAAAGCCAATTTACAATCATCAAGCCCAAACGCAATGAGCATGGAACACGTTTCTATACACCAAGCGACATAGAAGTCATTCGCATGGTATATTTCCTTGTAAAAGAAAAAGGATTGAAACTTGATGCGGCACAAGAGCAAATAAAGCACAATCATTCAAACGTTTCACGCAAACACAAAGCCATCGAGCGCCTAAAACACGTGCGTGCCGAATTGCAAGGAATGATTGATGCATTACATTCATTGCGATAAAGTTATTAACATTCATATATAAAAACACACAATTAATGTAATAAAAACTCTTTGAAGGCGTTTTAATAATGTAAACCCGGAAACAATGAGTCGAGTTACGACGATTATAGTTAACTATCGCTTAAAGTATTTTTTAGAACAAACTTTGCTGTCGGTGCAAGAAGCCTATCAAAAGGTTTCGGGACACACTATTGTCATTGACAATAATTCAGGGGATGACAGCATAGACTATCTGAAAGAGCGTTTTCCTAATGTTAAATTCATCTGCAACAAAGAAAATTTAGGGTTTTCCAAAGCCAACAATCAAGGGTTTAAACTCGCTGATACCGATTACATTCTCGTTCTCAATCCCGACACAATCATAGGAGAAAATACACTCAAAGACACCGTCGAATGGATGGATAGCCACAATGATTGTGCCGCCATAGGGGTGAAAATGATTGACGGCAATGGTAATTTTCTACCGGAGTCCAAACGTTCATTTCCGTCGATATGGAACTCTTTCTGCAAGCTATTTGGATTATCAAAAATATTTCCCAAGTCAAAACTTTTTGCACGTTACCATCTGAGATATCTCTCTGAAAATGAGTCGCACATCGTAGAAACCCTCGCCGGAGCATTTATGCTATTACGCACATCCATAGTCAAAGAGATAGGTGGTTTTGACGAAGACTTTTTCATGTATGGCGAAGACATGGACCTCTCCTATCGCATGAGTGCCAATGGTAAAGCTTGTTATTACCTTCCAACCCCAATCATTCACTACAAAGGTGAATGTACAAAAACCGAGTCAATAAACTATGTGAAGATATTCTATGAAGCAATGCTCATTTTTTATCGCAAACATTACCCTCGACGCAGTTTCATCAGCAAGATATTTGTCAATGGAGCAATAGGTATGCGCATGATAATTGGCGCTATAAATTCCACTATTATCAAGCCTATAAAACTAAAACTGAAACGCTCTCACAAAGTAGCAGACACTTACATTGTCAGTTCTAATGCCGAGCCGATATCAAATGTATTGCAACATGAGGGTTTCAGCGAAAATTTGCACATAATATCCGACTTAAACAGCCTGCCTATCTCAAATAATCCTATTAACATTATTCTTGATGATAGGGAAATGAATTATGACTCAATAATTCATTCGATAATGAAACACACTCACAAAAACCGATATTTTCACATATATTCTGGTCGCAACAATATTATTATATCACCCAAGCATCAACGATAGAACAATTCCTGTTTCTTTTACGTTATTATATATTAAGACCAAACTTTTTTTATATGAAAAACGTAAAAGACACTTTATTGCAACGTCGCAGTATTCGCAGATATGAACGAGATGACATTTCGGCAGAGGATATGGACTTTATATATCAAGCCATACGCAACACCCCCACAAGCTACAATGGTCAACAATTTTCGGTAATTGATGTTACCAATCAAGAGCTTAAAGAAAAACTATACCAACTCACCGGTCAAAAGCAGATTAAGACTTGTAATCATTTTATGGTATTTTGTGCCGACTACAATAAAATTCAAGCCATTGCAACTGCCAAAGGGATAGAGATGCCTCCGTTTGAAGAAACCGGTGATGGTGTCATTGTTGGGATTGTTGATGCTGCACTTGCCATGATGAGCGCACTCACAGCAGCCGAGGCATGCGGATTAGGAACATGCTGCATTGGCTATACACGCACTGCCGCGCCCAAAGAAATTTCACAATTGCTGCAATTGCCAAAGGGTGTATTCATTGTTTGCGGACTTGCCATAGGAATTCCTCGCGAACAACCCGACTTGAAACCCAAGCAGCCCACAGAACTCATAATTCATCAAAACAACTACAGAAATGACAATATTACCGATATGCTATTGAATTATGATGCTACGATATCGGAATACAACAGCAATCGTTCAGGGACAAAAACCGACAACGATTGGGCTGCACACATCATCGACTATTACAAAATGGCAATGAACTACAAAATGCTCGATGCCCTACAACAACAAGGCTTCGACATTAAGTCTTAATAAAATTCTGAATTATACCAAATGCAGTTTTATACCTTTGATTTTATATCATTAGCTTTAAATTAAACTTTCAAACTATCTCTATCTAGAAGGAACTCATAGATGGTCATAAATACCACACCATTTTCGTCCTGGTAACGCTTTATAGGGTCTTCGGTGATTACAAACTTCTGAAAGCTATCCGATATATTTATCAATGAGCGCAATTCCTGTTCTCGCTTTTCTTCATTTGGCAATCTCAAAGCCGATTGTATGTAGCATCGTTTACTTCCTTCATTACATACAAAATCAACCTCCAATTGTTTACGTTGACTCTTTCCCTCCTCGTTCTTGGTATTCACAACAACAACTCCCACATCAACCATCAATCCACGAGTACGGAGTTCATTATATATGAGATTTTCCATCAAATGAGTAACCTCATGCTGACGAAAATTTATACGAACGTTGCGTAATCCTAAATCTGCGAAATAGTATTTGGCAGGAGTATCAATATATTTCTTGCCTTTAATGTCATACCGTATGGACTTTTCTACCATAAATATCTCTTGCAATATCTCAAGGTAGAAACTAATCGTATTTGGAGAGATAGAGACATTTTTGACCGATTTGAAGGTATTTACCAATTTATTGGGATTTATAAGACCTCCGATTGAAGATGAAAGGATATTGATAAGTTCTTCCAACTCCTCCTCGTTCTTGATTTTGTATCTCTCCAATATATCAGTTATGTATGTTTTCTTGAATAGCGTCTGAAGGTATGTCATCTTCTCCTCATTACTCTGCATCGTTGCAATCATAGGAAGTCCTCCAAATGTCATATACTCCTCCATTGCTTCCTCGCGAGAGCCATTAAAAACCGAGAAAAATTCGCTAAACGATAGAGGGGCAACCCTTATCTCGTCTCCACGACCACGAAATTCGGTAATAACATCACTCGATAAAAATTT
>CAZCEB010000105.1:0-6434 GCA_964497305.1 uncultured Muribaculaceae bacterium
ATTAGACATTTATCTCGAAGTGAAATCTCTTCCTAAGAGATTTCATAGTTTTTGTAGAAAAGAATAACTATTTAATATTAATCTATTGTCTAATTAAATTAAGTATGAAAAAGCTGTTTCTATTACTTTTGACAGTAGCTACTTTCGCTCTTTGTGCATCGGCACAAACTCGCACAGTGAAAGGTACTGTCGTGTATGCCGGAGACGGTGAGCCTCTTGCAGGTGCAACCATCTTGCCGGTAGGTGGAGGCAACGGAGTAGCAACTGACCTTGATGGTAAGTTTACTTTGACAGTCCCCGCTAAAGTGACTAAACTTAATGTATCTTACGTGGGTATGTTGACTCAACAAGTTGCAGTTACCGACGGAGAGATGCACATTGCATTGACAAATTCAGACAACAACCTTGACGAGGTTATGGTTGTTGCTTACGGTACAGCCAAAAAATCGGCTTATACCGGTTCTGCATCTGTTGTGAAAGCCGATGACCTTGAAGACCGTTTGGTTTCAAATGTTACCAATGCTCTTGCCGGAGCTGTATCAGGTGTGCAAACACAAAGTGCCAATGGTCAACCCGGAACATCAGCAACAGTACGCATCCGTGGTATCGGTTCATTGTATGCAAGCAACACTCCATTGTATGTGTTAGATGGTATGCCTTATGATGGCGACATTGCCTCAATCAACCCTTCTGACATCGAATCAATGACAGTATTGAAAGATGCTGCCGCTGCTGCTCTTTATGGTGCTCGTGGTGCCAATGGTGTTATCCTTATTAACACTAAAAAAGGTAACGCCGGTGATGCAAAAGTAACTTTTGATGCTCGCTGGGGTGCAAACTCTCGCCAAGTAACAAACTATGACGTATTGGAAAGCCCTGAGCAATACATGGAAACAATGTATCAAGCTCTTTACAATGGCGCTTACTACAATCAAGGCATGACAGCAGCTGCTGCACACCAATATGCAAACAATCAACTTGTTCCTTATCTCGGATATCAAGTATTTACTGTACCCGATGGAGAAAACATGATTGGGCTTGATGGCAAAATGAATCCTAATGCTCGTCGTGGCTATAGCGATAGTCAATATTTCTATACTCCCGACAACTGGGCAGATGAAACTTATCGCAATGGTTTCCGTCAAGAATACAATTTGAGTGTTTCAGGAGGTAATGATCGCATGAACTATTTCGTTTCTGCATCTTATCTTGATGACGAAGGTATTATCCAAAATTCAGCTTATGAACGTCTTTCTACTCGTGCAAGCGTTGACTATCAAGCAAAAGAATGGTTGAAGATTGGAACAAATATGTCATACGTGAATGCTACATCTAAATATCCCGGTGACCAAACAAGTTCAGGTTCTTCAGGTAACGCATTTGATATGGCTAACACTCTTGCTCCTATCTATCCTATGTTTGTTCGCAATGCCGATGGTTCTATCAAAATTGACGAACGTTTCAATCGCCCTGTTTATGACTATGGTGATGGACAAAGCACCAACTTTGCTCGTCCTAACATGTCAATGTCTAACCCTATGAGCGACCTTATTTATAATACTGAAGAATATCTAATGGATATTTTCAATGGCAAATGGTATGCTCAAATTAACCCAATCGAAGGTTTGACTGTAACTGGAAACGTTGGTTTGACTATTGATAATACTCGTTACCACTCAGCAGGTAATAAATATTATGGACAATCAGCATCATATATTGGGACTGCTTACCAAGAAGCTTCTCGCATGCGCGGATTAAATCTTCAAGCTCTTGCAAACTATAAGAAAACATTCAATAATACTCACACTATTGACCTTCTTGCCGGTTATGAAAGTTATGACTACGACTACGAATATGTTGATGCTTCAGGTCAAAACACTTATATCGATGGCAATTGGGCTGTAAACAACACATTGTTAAGCAATCGCTGGGGATATGGCGCTTCTGACTCATACGCTACTCGCGGTTTCATCGGTCGAGTAAACTATGACTATAACCAAAAATATTATGGTAGTGTGTCTTATCGTCGTGATGCATCGTCTCGTTTCCATCCCGATAATCGTTGGGGAGATTTCTTCTCTGTCAGCGCTGCTTGGGATATGGCAAAAGAATCATTCATCAAAGACAATGCCAACTGGGTTGACATGTTGAAAGTGAAAGCATCTTTTGGTCAACAAGGTAATGATAACCTCGGAAACTACTATGCTTACGTAGACCAATACAAGATTACTGGTACAAACAGTTGGTCAGATGGTACACTTTACTACAAAGGTAACCCTGATTTGACTTGGGAAAAATCAAATGCATTCAACGTTGGTACTGATTTTAGCTTGTGGCATGGAAAACTCGCCGGTACAGTAGAATATTTCAGCCGTCAAACATCTGACATGCTTTACAACCGTCCGGTATCTCCGTCACTCGGTTACTCTTCTATTCCTGTAAACATCGGTTCTGTTCGCAATTATGGCGTTGAAATCGAACTTAACTATCGTGCTCTTGCTACTCGCGACATCACTCTTGATGTTAATGCAAACGCAACATTCATTAACAACAAGATTATCGAACTCGCTCCTGAGTTGAAAGGCGAAATGATTTCAGGTACTCGCATCTTGCGCGAAGATGAATCAATGTATCAATTATATCTTGTAAAATATGCAGGTGTAGATCCCGCTACAGGTGAAGCTCTTTATTGGACTCGTGATCCTCAGACATATGTTGATGAAGATGGAGTTACTCAAATTCAAAAAGATGAAAACGGTAAAACTATATATGGAGAAGAATACATTACATCAGACTGGAAATCGGCATACGACAACAACCGCCAAGCAACAGGCGACATCCTACCAACAGTTTATGGTGGTTTCGGAGCTACATTAAGTGCTTATGGATTTGATTTCTCAATTCAATGTGCTTATCAATTGGGTGGCAAAATCTTTGATTCAGGTTACCAAGGTCTTATGCACTATGGAACGTCAAGTTATGCAGGTATCAACTGGCACAAAGACATCTTGAATGCATGGACTCCAACAAATACCAACACCGATGTTCCTCGCTTGAATGCTGAAGATGCTCGTGGATTTGCTAACAGCGATCGTGCTCTCATCTCTTCTAACTATCTTGCAATCAACAATATCACTCTTGGTTACACATTGCCAAGCAAATGGACTAAGAAAATTAATGTTGAATCAGTACGTTTCTATGGATCAGCCGATGGTGTTGCTCTATTTAGTGCCCGCAAAGGTCTTGACCCACGTCAAAGCTTCACAAGTTCAACAACATCTACCTATACTGCAACACGTTGTATTTCAGGTGGTATCAAGTTAGTATTCTAATCATTTAATACGATAGAACAATGAAAAAATTAAATAAATTATTTGTTACTGCAATCTCGGGACTTTTGCTCGTAGGCTGTAATGACCTCGATACTGAGCCACTGGGAAATATTGTAACATCAGATCAAAAAAATGGTGTATATGCTGATGCTCCTGAAATGCTTCAAGCATCAGTAACAGGTATTCCTGCTACTACTTCAGTTCAATTTGGAGCCGTATTGGGAACAGGTTACCATAGTGATTTCGGCTATCCGGCATTGATGCTTCACATGGATACTCGTGGTTATGACTTTGTTAGTGAACAAATCGGTTACAACTGGTTTTCTTCTGAAGTAGCCTATACCGACCACATTACAAATGGTGTTTATACCTACAACGTGTGGGCTAATATGTATAACCAAATTAAATCGGCAAATACAGTTGTTAGAGCAATTGACCCTGCAACAGAAGATGCTACACTTAAGTACTATCTTGCCCAAGCTCTTGCATTCCGTGCATTTGACTATCATGTACTTGCTCAGTTGTATCAATTCAACTACGTTGGTAACGAATCATTGCCTTGTGTTCCATTGATTCTTGCTGAAAATGAAGACGCAGTAGCCGCTGCCGGTGGAGCTTCTCGTTCTACTGTAGAAGAAGTTTATACTCAAATTCTTAGCGACATCAATTCTGCAATCTCTTTATTGGAAAGCACATCGGCTACAATTGCTGCCGGTCGTGAAGGCAAAAAATTCATCTCTCTTGCAGCAGCTCGCGGTATCCGTGCTCGTGTTTACTTGACAATGCAAAAATGGGCTGAAGCAGCTGCTGATGCTCAATGGGTTATCAACAACTCAGGTGCTACTCCTTACAGCATTGCTGATGTGAGCAAACCATGTATGTCTGATGCAAGCGACAAATCATGGTTATGGGGTGTTATAATTGAAGAGGGAGACCGCGTGGTTACAACAGGTATCTGTAACTGGCCTTCTCACATGGGTTCTTTGAACTATGGATATGCTTCAGTAGGTGCATGGCGCTGTATCAGCAAGAAATTGTATAACACAATTTCTGACAGCGATGCTCGCAAAGGATGGTGGCTTGATGAAAACGGTGTTTCTGCTAATCTTAACAACAGCCAACAATCTTATATCACTTCTGCAAATGCATACCCATATACTCAAGTGAAATTTGCTCCTTATGAGGATGAAATTTACACTTCAACTAATGCAAATGATATACCTTTGATGCGTATTGAAGAAATGTATCTAATCCTTGCTGAAGCTCAAGCTATGAGCGGTGATGCAGCTACAGGTGCAGCTACATTGAAATCATTTGTCAGCACTTATCGTGATCCATCATACGCATTTGCCGGTGGCTCTCAAGAAGCCGTACAAACTGAAGTATATCGTCAACGTCGCATCGAACTTTGGGGTGAAGGTATGTCATGGTTTGACATCATGCGTCTTGGCGTTGGTGTAGACCGTCGTGGTGCAGGTTTTGCAAGCAACGTTTGTTTCAACATCGCTCCTAACGATCCTATCATGATTCTTCTCATCCCTATCGATGAAGTAGAAGCCAACCCAAATCTTGGAGATAACAACCCTGAATCATCAGACCCAACTCCGGTAGCTGATATTTAATTTCTAACTTAAAAAAGAGTATTAATATGAAACTATTTAAATTCTCTATATTGTCATTGTTTGCCGCTATGGTTGCATTGACATCTTGTAGCGAAGATGGCTACTGGGATGGCTACAAAGACAAAGGAACAGTTTATTCTTTTGCTCAGGGTGCTATTTCAGCGAGCTACACACCTGGAGAAATCGCAAGTGAAATTCCTGTTGTTGTTACACGTAATAACACAAACGAAACTATTACACTTCCAATCACAGCAGTTATCGATGTTGATGGTTCAATGTCAGTACCTGCAGAATTAACTTTTGAAAGCGGAGAAGCATCAGCGACTTTAGCTTTAACTTTAAATCCTGAATTAACTCCTGGCACTTATGAAGCTCAATTATCATTTGACGGAGAATTATGTTCAGTTACAGGAGACTGCATTTGTAATGTAACCGTTAATGTTGATTACAATTGGGTTTCTCTTGGTAAAGGACATTTTATTGATCAATTTACTTTAGGAACAGGAGTTTATGAAGTTGAAATTCTTCAAGCTGACGGATTTGAACGATTCCGCGTCCTTAATCCCTATAATGAAGGTCATGCTTCTGATGCAGGAGAATGGGCAGACTGGTTAACCGGAAAATATCCTGAATATATTGAATTCTGGACTGAAGAAGACGGAGAAACCATAGGTTTCAATCCTATTGATCTTGGTATCAACTATCAAGGAGTTGATGGTCAAGGAATTGTAGCTTATCCTTACTACTATTTTAATTCAACATTAGGAAATGGTGCTTATACATGTTGGTATAAAGATGGATATGCGTGTCTTGCTCCATATTACTATATTGTTGGAGTAGGCGGATGGAACTACACAACTGCATTTGGTTGTATTCAAATCATCTTCCCTGAATAACATTTTTGTTATAAGTATAAAGAGGTCGCGGTGTTTAATCGCGACCTTTTTATTTTTTCAAGCAGAATGTGGGGTGATATGAAGAATTATTAGTAATTTCGCACAAAATAATATTAAATCAGTATGGATAAAGAATTAGACTGGGGAAATTTATCATTTGGATACATTCCCACCGACTATAACGTGCGTTGCTACTATCGCGATGGTAAATGGGGCGAAATTGAGGTCTCAAGTTCTGAAACAGTAAATCTACACATCGCAGCAACTGCTCTACACTATGGACAAGAAATTTTTGAAGGGTTGAAAGCCTTCCGTGGCAAAGATGGCAAAGTGCGTGTTTTCCGCCTTGAAGAAAATGCAAAACGCATCATCGAGTCAGCCAAAGGGATTAAAATGCAAGAAATTCCTGTTGAACTATTTACCGAAATGGTAAAAAAAGTCGTAAAACTCAACGAACGCTTTGTGCCACCCTATGGAAGTGGGGCATCGCTATACATTCGCCCGCTTGAAATTGGGACATCGGCACAAGTAGGAGTAAAACCATCTAAAGAATATTTATTCCTCATTCTTGTAACTCCGGTTGG
>CAZCEB010000106.1:0-6401 GCA_964497305.1 uncultured Muribaculaceae bacterium
ATGGGTAGTATTCTCTTTATTTGGAATGTTACCGTTTATATTGTCTGAAACTCCCTTTACCGTGAGTGATGCTTTTTTTGAGGCGATGTCGGGATTTACTACTACGGGTGCAACAATTCTTAATTCGGTAGAACATCTTTCTCATGGATTGCATCTGTGGAGATGTTTGATGCAGTGGATTGGAGGTATGGGGATTATATTATTTACTCTTGCTGTTATTCCTATGCTCAATCACTCGGGAGGAATGCAGATGTTTAATGCTGAGGTAACCGGTATAACACATGATAAAATAAGACCACGAGTGAGCCAAACCGCAAAGGGGCTATGGCTCGTATATATATTGTTGTCGATATTGTTATGCTTGTTATTATGGGCAGGTCCAATGGATATTTTTGATAGCGTGTGCCATGCATTGAGTACAATGTCAACAGGCGGGTTTTCTACACAAGATGAAAGTGTCGGTGCATGGGATTCTGTATATGTTAAAGTAGTTATGACAATCTTTATGTTTCTTGGTGGGGTTAATTTTGCATTATTATTTAAAGCATGTACGGGCTCTCCTGGTGGATTGTTACATAATGATACATTTAAGACCTATATAAAGATAATCGCAATCGTTTTTGTGTTATTTGTTATCGCTATTGTGGTTAATAATCAGGCTTTATCAATATCCTCAGTAACAATTGACCCATTATTTCAAATTGTATCAACTATTACATCAACAGGATATACTGTAACTGATTTCGAAAATTGGGGAACCTTTGTATTGACACTTGTGTTTGTGTTGATGTTTTTTGGCGCATGTGCAGGCTCTACAAGTGGTGGTGCAAAAATAGATAGATTGCTGTATTTGGTCAAGAATTTGCGTAATGAAATACATAAATGTATTCATCCCAATGCTATAATGTCGGTGCGCATAAATGGTAAAGTAATCCCATCGGAAATCGTATCAAAAGTTATCGCATTCCTATGCCTATATGTATTATTGATTATGTGTGGCGGAATCGTTTTGACTGCGATAGGGATACCATTAGTCGATGCGTTCTTTTCTGCTTTTTCTTGTATAAGTAATACCGGTCTTGGAACCGGAGTTACGGGGTATGGAAGTTCCTATGATATAATTCCTGATGTAGGGAAATGGGTGCTCTCGTTGTTAATGCTCATCGGACGTTTGGAATTGTTTACTGTCTTAATATTATTCACTCGAAGTTTTTGGAGAAAATAATCAAGCTAATAATGGTTTGAAACCTTCGAGGAAAATAAACTCATCACATTCATTAGATAGGCAATTTATTATCTTGATGATAGAGCGGGTATTTGTTGACGTTTGGTCGTGAGATATTTTATTTGCATCAGAAAGTGTTACAGCCATTTTGAATTTTATAAATTCTGCAATATTGCAAGACTCATTATTATTAATGGCATTTAATATCTCTTGAGATAGACGGCTGAATTTCTGACTATCGATTGAAATATGGCCGTCTTCACGCATATCTTCTGTACCGAGACAATAAAATATCTCATTGTGTGTAATACAAATATCGGCAAAAGCACTTTCTTGGTCAGAGATGTAAATATCAATTGATTTTACCGGCGTGTTATTAATATTTGATAATTTTGTCATGATAACAGTAATTTGTCTATATTAACAACGTCTAAATTTTGATATAGTTGCATATAAAACGCCTAAATTTAAAAATACGTAGTTTTTTTTGAATGGGAGATAAATTTGTTTTAAAATATTTGCGAGAATAGAGAATAAACGCTAACTTTGCACTCGCAAATCGGAACTATGGCGGGATAGCTCAGTTGGTTAGAGCGTCGGATTCATAACCCGGAGGTCACGAGTTCAATTCTCGTTCCCGCTACTCTCAAAAGGAAGCTTTTTAAGCTTCCTTTTTTGCATATCAAGCCAAATATCAAGCCATAATTTGTGTGTTTTAATAAATGTTATTATATTTATTGTTTAAAAAAATATGAAACGCATATAGACATGGAAAATACCCCTAATATTTTGGATAAAGATTTATCGTTAGAAGATATATTTAAAGGTAATGTATTTGAAGATAAGGATGGACCGTTATGGGATAAACTAATTCAACAAATTATTGAAGGAAATGTTGTTCCAGTAATTGGAGCTGATTTATTAATCGATAATGAACTTAATTTACATCAATTTATTATAGATTTCTTTGCTAAAGGATTTAACCTTAAATCAAATCCAAAAAGTTTCTCGGAATTAATATTTGATCCGGTATATAAGGTTAAAAATAAAAAAGATAGTGTCTATTATCATGTAAATACGATTTTTGCAAAAAATCGTTTTCCTGCATCTAAGAATTTAAAGAAGTTGTTGTCGATTCGTCAATTCCCATTTGTTATTACGACAAGTTTTTCTCCTGTCGTAGAACAGGTAATGTCTGAAATATGGAAAGACGAGTTGAAGGTGATGAAATTTAATAATAATCCTTCAGAAAATGAAGACATAAAGGGGAGTATTGATTTGAGAAAACCTACTGTATATTATATGTTTGGAAAAGTGGGTGATGGGGCACATAAATATGCATTAACAGATACTGATATGTTAGATTTTTGCTCATCTTGGTTGTCAAATGATGGAAAGATGCGACCAAAGAATTTATGTAACGAGTTAAAAGATAAATATCTATTGATGTTAGGGAATAATTATAGTGATTGGTTGTTCCGTTTTATATGGTATTCAATGCGTAAATCAAATATGGGAAATGGAATGTTGACTTATGATTCTGTAGATGAATCATTAATCAACTTTTTGGAACGAGCAGAGGCCTTTACAAAACAAAATTCATCGGAGGTAATATCCCAAATACTCGAACGATTAGAACGAAAATTAGCACAGTCAGAGCAAATAAGATTTAATAAACCAGGGGAAGATATGGATGTCTTTATCTCATATTCGAGACGAGATAGTCATATTGCCGATAAATTATATAAAATTTTGACCTCCCAAGGTAAACGAGTGTGGTATGATAAAAATAATTTGACAGATGGGGGGAATTTTAAGGAAGAAATACATAAAGCAATACGTACTGCAAAATATTTTATTCCGATATTATCAAATAATGTTATAAAAGAAAAGAATGAGTCTCATGTTTATCGAAATGAATGGGATTGGGCTATAGATATAGCTACAAGTATGGGACGCACATATATAATTCCTTTGGCAGAATATAATTTTGATTTTTATAATGCGTCGATTCCAGAAAAAATGCAACAGCATAATGCTATTTTTTATACGGATGGAGATGAAATGACATCAGTAGCAGAAAAGATAATACATAAAATGAATCAAGATTGAGCATGATGAGCGAAAATATAAGAAAAAATCCATGGTTAGGACTTGAATCATATAAAGAAGGAGAAGTCTTATATGGACGAGATGATGATATTCGTGATTTGTCGCAATGTGTTTTGAATGATATAGACACATTACTCTATGGCAAGAGTGGGATAGGGAAATCTTCAATATTGAATGCAGGAATAATACCAACTGCTCGTCGACATGGATTTCTTCCTATAATGATTCGCTTATCTCATAAAGATGAAATTTCATATCTTTCACAAATTACTGAATTCATCGAAAATGCTTTTGAGCCTATTGAATTGGATGAAGATGGAAATCAGATTGATTTGACTGAAGAGGAACGACAAAAACGAAATGTATTATTGTCAAAAAGAATTTATCAAGTATTGCCTCCAAAGGATAAAGACAAGGAAACTTTATATGAATATTTCCATCGTCATAAGTTTTATTCGGAAACTGGAGAACGATTGAAATTATTGATTATATTTGACCAATTTGAGGAAATATTCTCATTGCAGATAAATGAAAAAAAGAAGAAGAAATTTTTTACAGAGTTCGCTGATTTATTAAACGATGTAGTGCCGTCATATTTGCAAGAAGATGCCGTTCCATTAGTGGCAGTTCAAGAGGAATTGAGTCTTAATAGTAAGGATGATGTATCTGAATTATTTGAATCTTTGAATCTTGATTCATTTAATGATATGCCTGAATATGTTAGAGATAATGAAATACATTATGTTTTTACTATAAGAGAAGATTTTTTATCTGAGTTTGAATATTATTCTGCGTCAATACCATCTCTCAAACAAAACAGGTATGGGCTTCGTCCTATTAATGAGGAGCAAGCCTCTCAAATAATATTGCGACCACGACCAGGTTTGATTGCATTGGATGTCGCTCAGTTGATTATTCAGAAAGTTACTGGACGACAGGATTTTCTGATTGATGGTACTCCTGAGTTGGACGTTGATTCAGCAGTATTATCATTGTACCTAAATAGACTTTACGATGCAAAAGATGGTGATATAATAACACATGAACTTGTTGAGCAGAAGGGAGGGGAGATAATAAATGATTTTTATGCAGATGCAATATCTGAGATATCGGAATCAACAATTGAATATCTTGAAAATAGACTGCTTAATGGACAGAACAGACGTGATAATATAACAATATATGATGCAATTAATGAGGGGAACATTTCTGAAGAGGAATTGGATATTTTATGTAATAAGAAAAAAATATTACGCCAATTTAATTATGCTGGAGATTTACGCATAGAATATGTTCATGATATACTTTGTCCTGTCGTAAAAGAGCATAAAGAAGAACGTATATTATTAAAACAACAAGAAGAAGAGCGAAAACAACAAGAAGCGGAAAAAAGACGTATTATTTTAGCCGAACAAAAAAAACGAGAAGAATTAGAACGCAAAGCTGAAGAGGAAAAAGCTCAGATGCTTTATATTGCAATGAAAAAACAAAAGCGTCGTAATCGCTATATTATTGCGATTTCTATCGTTTTATTATTTATGTTGAGTCTAATGTATGCCTATTATTGGATGTATAGAGTAGAGATTGTGTCATATTATGCTCAATTTGAGAGAGTTCATGGTTGGCCTAGGGGTGTCGGAAAACCTCTTTCTGCTTATGAACGATCACATACACCAATATATTATAGATTATCTCGTAATGGGAATTTGAAACATCATGATACAGATGTTAAGATTATGTCGTCCAATAAAAAGTTGCCATTAACTCCACGCATTAGTGTCCCAGAATTGTATATTGATGATGTATCTAAAAATGATGAGAAAGCAATGGCTTATTATGATTTGTTGACACAAGTTGTTTCGATTCATTTTGTTGGTAACGAAGATGATAAAATAGATAAAGAAATTTTGAAAGATAAGAATGACTCAATATTGTATGTTGTAAATTATTATCATTTACCTAATGAGAAGGAAGCATGGCTTCAATATGTAACATCGACCGGGCATGCATTACAATTTAGTGATAGAGGTGCGGATAGGATAAAACTATTATGGCATAAAAATAATTTGAGAAAAGACAATAATGGACGGATAGAATCGACAATGTATTTTGATGCACAAGAGAATAGCGTAACGACCACTAAAAATATAGGAGGATATAAAATTTGGTATAAAGGAGAAGATGTTATATATCAATTGGCTCTTGATGAATATGGACGGGCCAATCAAGAGTCAACGAATGATTATAACATGACTATCTCACGTTATACTAATGATACAGTAGATATTAAGTATATGAATGCATATCACGTAGATACGATTAACCTATTTCCTGCGGGTGATTATGTGCGATCATTGTCGGTTAAAGTCGATAAAGATAGGGAAATAACTTATTTATATGAGAATGGAACCTCTTTATATAGTGTAGAACGAGAAAAAATAAAAGATAAATGTGGCAACTTAATAGAATGTCATGATAGGCAAGTAAGGGGAACAAGAATTCCCGAAACTCCAGCATCTATTTTATATTCTTATTCTAATGATGGGTATATGACTAAAATAGAAAAACTTGATGAAAGAGGAAAGCCATTTGTAACAGCGAGTGATAGTATTTATAAAAAATGTTGGGAATATGATGCCAATGGTAATATCATTAAAGAAGTATATTGGAATGGAAAAAATGAAAAAATATTCTCAAGTATTGTAACAGAGGTTTTGGAAGATAATTTTAAAGTAAGGACTAAGACAATAGAAGATAAGCGTATAAATAAATATTTAGTGTGCGTCGATTCAATTTATTCCGATAGCGTAATTATAACCTCATATTATGCTAATAATGGGAAACCATGCAAATATAAATCAAAAGAGAAAATAGACTCAATTGAATATCATAAGGTTGTGGTAAAAAATATAGGAGATAAAAAGTTAACATATTATTACACCATAGATATAAATGGCTCTATAGTCCCGTTACCTATGGAATTGGATGAATATGGCATAACGAGCCGTTTCTGCGCCCGCACCAAATCTGCGGGGGCAGAAAATCTGTTGAAGAGCTTATGCTG
>CAZCEB010000107.1:0-6398 GCA_964497305.1 uncultured Muribaculaceae bacterium
ACACTTATATATTGCATATAGTGAAAAACAAAGATCTCGCCGATGATATTTTTCAGGAGACTTTTGTCAAAGCTATTATGACTATACGGCAGGGGCGTTATGCCGAGAATGGCAAGTTTGCCGCATGGATTATGCGTATCGCTCATAATCTCATTATAGATTTTTATCGTCAGGAAAAATCAGAGAACACTGTGAGTGCCGATGATGATGAGAATGACTTATTAAATCGCAAGGATTTGTGTGAAGAGAATATTGAGGATTTTCTTGTGACGGAGCAAATTCATGAGGATGTTAAGCGCATCGTTATGTCGTTGCCTGAGTCTCAGCGCGAGGTGCTTGTAATGAGATATTATCGTAATATGAGTTTCAAAGAGATTGCCGACGCGACAAATGTCAGCATAAATACCGCTCTTGGGCGCATGCGTTATGCGATATTGAATATGCGTCGCATCGCTGCTGAACACAATATAGTATTGACGTTGTAATTGTAGTATAAAATTTTTTTCATAAGGCGGAAGGTCCCGGCGAGTGATCGTAGGGACCTTCATTTATTTATTCGCTGAGTCCTTTATGAGAAAATCACACATTATATCTTGCGATGTAATATCGGTGGTGATATAATGTGTGATTATGGTGGAGTTGGAGGGACTTGAACCCTCGTCCAAACGCGGAACTAATGAGCTTTCTACGTGCGTAGTCTCTACTTGGTTGTAGGGGAGCGACAGGCAAGAGACCGCCAATCACAACCTTAAGCCTCTAAAATTTCAGACGCCTCGCGAGGCACTTGGTATCCTATTCCCGATTTACCTGCACCACCTTGTCGATCCGTCTCGGGAAAAGGACAATCGGGTGATGTCTTGTCTCTGCAACTGTTGCGGAGATTAAGCTCAATCTACTGTACTTCGATTAGGCAGCAAGAGCGTAGTTATTTTCGCCATTTAAAATTTTGATGTCCCAGATTAAAGAGCGTAGCCATCATTGCTCTGCATGCTTACACACCACCTCTACACGCTGTCAAAGCCAATCAACCCCATGAGTTAATGATGTTGTAATAATAACACAAAGGTAGGCATTTTGTTGTACACTTACAATTGGTCCTGAATAATCTTTTGACAATTTTACTATTTTTGTCTATTGAGTTGATGTAAAATGAGTAACTTTGCAGCCGTTTAAATAGTGATTATAAATTGAAAGACAATAAGATAAAAAGCGATATGCTACAACCATCTTTTATCGTGTCATTAATCCCGATAATGGCGTTGTTGCTAACTATAACCGGTGTAATAATCTGTCAGGGTGCTGATGCAGCTCTGTCAATAAGTCAATATATATTGCTTGGCGCCGCTGTGCTCACAGCGTTAATAGCAAAATTTGTCTATAAATGTTCCAATGTGCGATTGTGGAGAGGATTGAAAAAGAGTGCGTCTCAAATTCTTCCGGCAGTGCCAATACTCATTTTTATTGCTACTGTTTCTGCAACATGGATGATGAGTGGGGTAGTACCCACGTTGATTGATTATGGTCTTGAAATACTCAGTCCGCAATTGTTCTTATTTCTTACTTGTGCTGTGTGTGCAGCAATATCTGTGTTGAGTGGTAGCTCGTGGACTACGATTGCAACAATTGGAATCGCATTTATGGGGATTGGAACGGTATTGGGCTATGATGAAGGGTGGATTGCCGGAGCAATAATCTCTGGGGCATATTTTGGCGACAAGGTATCACCGCTATCCGATACGACTGTTCTTGCGTCATCTTCGTGTGGAGTAGATTTGTTTACTCACATCAAGTATATGATGTACACAACGATTCCCTCAATGGTGATTGCGTTAATGGTATTTTTAGGAGTTGGTGTGTTTTCTGAAAGTATGGAATTATCCCATTCAACGGAGATAATAGAACATTTAAAAATGTCATTTAATATAACTCCATGGGTGTTGCTCATCCCGCTTGTTACTTGTGTATTGATTGTGTTGAAAATAAAAACTGTAGTAACATTGGCTATAAGTACGGGGATGGGACTTTTGGGCGTGTTTATTTTTCAACCTCACCTGATAACAGCTTTGAATAGTGGGGGAGAAGGTATCGTAGCAGGATTCATTGCAAGTGTAAATTTGTTGTTTACTGAGACAACAATAGAAACAGGTGATGTCATGTTAAATTCGCTTGTTGCGACTGGGGGAGTAGAAGGAATGATGCCCACGATATATCTCGTCTTGTGTGCAATGATGTTTGGAGGCATGATGCTTGGTAGTGGTATGATATCCACAATTACACATGCATTTACACGTCGATTACATTCGGTGAAATCAATAGTAGGAGCAACTGTTGGTAGTGGATTGTTTTTCAATTCATGTACAGGAGACCAATATTTGTCAATAATACTTGGTGGTAACGTATTTAAAAATCTTTATAAAAAAAGCAATTTAGAACCACGTTTATTGAGCCGTTCGTTGGAAGATTCAATATCAGTAACGTCGGTGCTTATTCCTTGGAATTCTTGTGGCGTAACTCAGTCAACTGTTTTGGGAGTGGCAACATTGGTTTATTTGCCTTATTGTGTGTTCAATTATATGAGTCCGTTGATGTCTCTGATTGCAGCAGTTATAATTGAAAGAAAAAGGGGAAAAATTGTTATTCCCCCTCGACTTTGCAACCACGAAAATTGAATTCGGATTCTGCCTTTTCTTTTGAAAAACAAAAATATGTAATCTCAGCTTCGGTGCACACTCGCCCCTTGACCGACAATGTTGCGCTAATTATGGCAAAGGTGCGTTTCATTTCGCGGATGTGTGCGCGAACTTCAACTGTAACATTTTCACCCGTAGGCATTGGTCGGCGATAGCGTATATTGAGATTTGTTGTCATTGCCGATGTTTGCAATTTGCGAGATATAACCCATGCACCTATTTCATCTAATAGCGTGGCTTGTATTCCTCCGTGCAATGTTTTAATCCAACCTTGAAAATTATCATTAGGATTCCAATATGAAACGATGTCATCGCCGTCTTCCCAAAATTCCATTTTCAGCCCATAGGGATTTTGTGGCGCACAGGCAAAACAATTGTATCCTTCGCCTTCCATTCCTATCCACGGGTTTATTATCTTTTTCATAAATGTACAGTCAAATTAAATTCCGCCACAAAATTACAAACTTTTGTGGAATGTTATAACAATTTTGACTTTTCGATGACGATAATAATATCTTGTTATTTCCCTGATTTGTGGCGGTTGCAGTATTGACATAGCATTTGGCAATTGTCGGCGATAGTGCGACCACCGGCATGCCATGGTGTTATGTGGTCAGCTTCCATCTCACTTAGTGTGAATTCTTTCCCTATTTCCGGACAATCGGGGTTGGCACATTGATGGGCTTGTCGTTCATAAGCAGCAAGTCTCATTGCAGGTGTAAATGCACGAATTGAGAGAAACGTTTCTTTACCCGTCAATAAGTAAGGGTAAATCCCCTTTTTGCTCGTTACATCATCATCTATTAGCAATTCTTTTATTTTGTTTTCGTAAAGATTGAAATCAATTATATCATCTTTGTGATTATCATATAATTCACCCCAATCAAGCCCTTTCATTATTTTCTTGCGGTCGCGATTTGGACGAAAAGATGATTCAATCCAAGTAAAAATCGAACTAAAATATTGCCATAAAGCGTTGGCATTGGCATCGTGTTGATGTTTACTCATATAACCCGAAATGTCACCCTTTGAAATCCACTTAATAGCAGTTTCCAAGTACTCCTGACGTATAGCACTTCCATTAAAATAATCTCCTGCAATTGCTTGAGCCACACAGCCGGTCTTGCTAAAATATCGTTTGGCATCGGTTACCCAACTCCCAGAATATACGGCATTGCGCAACTCCTGGTCGGTCAATTTTTCGCCTGCGATATTTATAGTTTTAAACCACTCAAGTTTTTCACTATCGGTGCCTGTGCAAAAATATATCATCAATCGATAGTCAAGTATTTGTTGTTGAATGTCATCAGTGAAATTGTGAAATGCGAGTTGGTCTCCATTTATAGGGATACTGAAATTACCTGCGACATATTCACAAATTGACATTGTGCGTTGTTGTCCGTCAATTATTTCATAATTGTCTCCGTTGCACACCGACCAATACATTACATTCAGTGGAAATCCCTTAAGGATTGTCTCAATAACTGCAATTTTTTGACTATCCTTATAGATAAACTCGCGTTGATAGGGTGGTCGAATGTTCAACTTGCCATGAAACCCCACGACTCCTTGCTCATGATTGTTTTCATAGCCGTCAACCAATTCTCTGATAGTTATTTCTCTTAATTCTATATCCATTATCGTTTTTTTATTATTATTCTTGCATATGGGACATCAACAACTCCATCTTTTACTAAGTATAAGTCTCCGTCAACAGCTCCACGTTTTTGAACTTTTTTGCGATATTCTTTGTGCTCCGGTTTATAAGGCTGTACTCCTATTTCAAGTCCTGATGAAGATATTCCTAATCCAATGATTTCAAATTGCTCAGGACAGTATTTGTCCATAAAAGTAATTGGAACACCCATTAGACCATTATAATCTTTTGGAATGTGTGCTGTAGTATTTATATTTATTGCATCAAAATTCTCGTATTTTGGATATTCTTCTGAAGAATATTTCTTATAGAGTATCAAATCTTCATGACGCGATTGGTAATCAAGATTAGTGTACCATCTAACACCTTTTACTCTAATAAACTTATTCCCATATTTATCAATTCTCCATCCAGAAGCATTAATTGGATAATCGTCAGGAACACCAAACTCTCGGTCTCCACTATGAATACTAATTCCAAACCAAATCTTACCTTCTTTTAATAATGGGAATATCTCTTTGTAGGTTACTGCATTTAAGTTGCCAATAATCAAAAACTTTTTGTTGTATTCGATAAGTTGAGATACATATTCACGGAAAAGGGAAAATGGCGGATTGGTAACTACGATATCGGCTTGTTTGAGCAATTCAATGCATTCTGCACTGCGAAAATCGCCATCACCTTTTAATGGGTGTACCCCTATCTCTTCTACATCAGGGACACGATTGCCATTTTTATCTCCGTCATAGATGAGATAAACGGCTTGTTCAGATTTGTTCTCACTAAACAAATTTGTGTTTTGATTTTTGTAGCAAGTAGTGATGAGACGTTTTAGCCCGAGTCGCTCAAAATTGTAAGCAAAATAGTGGAAAAAGTTGCTGACTCGCGGGTCATCGCAGTTACACAATACTGTCTTATCTTTGAAATGTGCAGTATAATGTTTTAACTCATTTTCAATATCGGAGAGTTGGGTGTAAAACTCATCCTTTTTTGCTCTGTTGGCATCTCTAAGGTTTTTATTTCCAGCCATGATAGATTGATAGTTTTTGCATAGACTATCAATCACAATATCGAGAAAAGGAAAGGTGCAGACCATTCCTTCGCGTTCACGGGAAGCCTGAGAAGAAACCCGCCTACAACCAAAATAGCCCACACCATATGGGTGTGAACATTAGCAAATGGTTGTAAGGGGAAAGCACAAACTTTCCGTGAGGCATTGTTTTATCCCGATTGTCAAGAAATCAGTTTCTCAGGCTTTTTCTTTGAACGCGAAATAATAGCTAATGCTTCGTTAATATGTCAATTTACGTTTTTCTTCTTTTCTTTTTTCTGTTTTACTCCCTCCCAACGTTAGGAGGGGTGCGCAAAGATATAGAATTTATCGGAAAGACCAAAAGGGGCAGCAAAAAGAAAATCGGGATATCCGATTTTTTATACCGAGTCAACCAATGATACGCGGATCCGGGATAATTTTCCCCCAAAAGAGTCTGTTGCGCTGAAAATCTACATGCACTGGCAATGCTTGTGGTTTGTTGCCAAAGAAGGAGTATGCCGTGAGCGCAGAGCAGATGTTCATGATGAAGTTGTGCACGGAACAATGCCGAGAGTGCACGATGTTGGCCTTGGAGTTTCATGAAGAGCATCATGTGGAGGGAAAAGCGTGGAGTCAGTTCCACGAATTGGTTATTCGAAACAGCGACCGGGAAACAGCCAGCAAGATGCTGCCTCACCCGGACTCACGTAACGAGGTTGTCAATGTCGCATAGAGCAAATATATTGGAAGATAAATCGTATGCAAGAAAACGGAATAAAGATGTGACAAGTTTTGATAATGAATGGATTACCAAAATTTTCTTCGGTACGAGAAACCGCCGAAACGGAATAATGAGTTCAATGATGTGGTATAGGTGGATTGAGGCGTATTGCGACCATAATATGCCGCAGAACTGATTTGCGAAGAAACAATCATCGGATTATTGCCGTTTTGCACCGACTTCGTAAATAAGCTCATTATTTCGTATTTGTTGCCGAATTTGGCATTGGACTGCATC
>CAZCEB010000108.1:0-1502 GCA_964497305.1 uncultured Muribaculaceae bacterium
GAAGATCGTCGGGAAGAGTAGAATCAAAAGTATTATTTAGCAAAACTCCACCATAACCATATACGCTAACATTTTCGGGATTTGAGAATCCCATTTCAATAAGCTGCTCATTAGTAATCTCATGCATCCCGGTATTGGTTACTTTTATCTTTACCCAATGACCGGTAGCAAGTTTAGATTCTGTAGTATAGTATGTAGATACATATGCGTTAGCAATTAAACTAAAACAAAATGTGAATAATACGGTGATGTAGCTACGGTATAGATGTCTTTTGCTCATAATGATAAAAGATTATTTAATTTTAAAATTAATACATTCAACATCGTTTATTTTGCCAATAATATTGTCGTCAATTTTAAGTTCTGATTGATGGTCTAATGATGCCGGAATCAAAATATCTCCGATTTTGAATGTGAAATATTTACTTAAAAGCTTTATAGAGTTGTCAATTTTGATATCAGATTTATTGATAGATGTTTCAAAGTTGTCAATATTAATTTTAATTTGATCTTGTATAGTTTCTATTGGTTGCCAATCTCCTAATATGACTGCTCCGTCAAATGATGTTGCAATATTTGAGACGATTCCAGCTTTAGCCATTTGTTCTAACATGTCTGAAGGAATCATCCTTAGGCATAAAGTTATGGCATCGTAATAACGATTTGCAAATTTCTCTCCAATATTTTTCCCCAATCGGTTAATTCTGATTGCGATATTTAGACTATATATCCATTTAGATGAAAAATCAGGAACGAAGAACGGCTTGTGGTCTTTTATGACCGCTGAATCGGGAATTATATCTACGGCAATCGGTTCTGAGAGTGTAGTCCCGAGAGTTCGATTTAATGCCATAATTTTCATCGTTGGCGATATTTTTGAGAGCCGAGACGATTATACATCACGGCAAGGTGAGAGTATATAGATGTGTTTTGTATAACAATTCCCTCTGATGCACGAATGCGGAATGGGGTAAAATTCCATAATGCTTTAATTCCGGCATTAATCATTAAGTCGGCAACCTCTTGAGCTTTATCAATGGGAACTGCTACGATACCTATTTCGGCGTTGTATTTTTTGCGTTGCGCTTCTAAATCGTGGATATCAAAAATTGGCACGTCGCAAATTGATGTCCCTACAATATTAGGATTTACATCAAATCCTGCAACAATATTTAAACCGTAGTTAGAAAGTCCGGAATCTTGTATTAATGCAGCTCCAAGGCTACCAACCCCTAAAATTACCGCATTATGTACTTCCTTGAAACCCAAAAAGTCTTGAAGTTCTCGTTCGAGATTTTTTACTTCATATCCAATGCGAGTTTTCCCTTTAATATTTAGGAATGATAGGTCCTTCGCTATTTGTGAAGCATCAACATTTAACTCCTTTGATATTTGAGTAGAAGATACATATTCAACGTCGTTTGCACGAAGTAGATTTACATATGCCAGATACCAAGGAAGTCTCCTAAGCGTTGGCTCAGGAAGAAAGTCGCGAGAAATAT
>CAZCEB010000108.1:1512-6390 GCA_964497305.1 uncultured Muribaculaceae bacterium
TGACATAATGTGAATTATAATAGTTGTAATAACGAGCAAAGATAATAAGATTTGCGAAATTTCGCAAATCTTATTATCTCGGTATGTTTTTAAACAATGTCTTTATTATTGTGCAGCTACAGCCAATTTCTTGGATTCTGTGGCAAAATGTTCGCCATCGGTGGTGATTTCTGCTTTATAAATATATATACCTCTTGGTACACGACGCCCTGCCATGTCGCATAAATTCCATGTTACAGGGAATGATTGAAGCATATCGTTGCGCCCACTTTGAGTAGTTGTCCATTCAAGTTTTCCCATTAAATTGTAAACTGATATTGTGATGGTTGCTTTTGCATCAGGACGATTATGGGTAATATAAAAATTGGCTTCAGTAGTTGCCGGATTTGCATCGGAGTATATATCGTATATTTTAGGCGCAAGACCATTTGTAACAAAGAATTCAATGGTTTTTTCGGCTACATTTCCTGCAGTATCCCAAATTCTAAGACGTAGGGAGTGGTTGCCTTCTGAAAGGTTGGATATAGGATAGGCAATACTTCCTGAGACACCTTCTGAGGAAGTCCCAGGTGTATAATATTGAGATACATTGGTATAGGTCTTGTTGCCATCAAGAGTTAGCACCATTTGGTGTCCGATACCGGCTGATGAAATATTTATGCCTCTATTGTCTGAAATATTTGCTATTGCCATGGGCGACTCGTTAACGTTGTCTCCGCTTTTAAATGATTCGTGATTAAGGAAATAAGATGATATTACCGGTGGCTCATTGTCATCTTCGGCATTTTCATCGTAACCCCAAATGTAGAAATTGCGGTTGCAGCCAATCGCTTCTTTCCCATCATTGTTGTACGCGTACATATTTAATGCTGCAGGGCGATAGTTGTCGGCAATCTCAGAGGGCATAAATACTTTCATTTCAAATTCTCCATTTATTATGGAATCGCGTCCAATGTATAGTTTGCTCCCTTGTTCCTCAAATGTAACAGGCTCTCCTTTTTCTCCGTTGCCGTTAGATGTTGTGCTTTTTTCTGCATCATACATTGTTGCGGTCAAAATGCCGTTGAAATCAGTCATTTTTTTCCCTAAAGGATTAAATATAGAGCCTTTTAGAGTAACTTCTTGTCGAGCATGTATTTCAGGTCGATTGTCGTTATTAACCGGTTCTCCATTTATTTGTTCAAGCGAGATAGTTGAAGATGGAGTGGTAAATCTCATTGCAGGGTCTCCCATTAAAGCATAACGGAGTTTGTTCTTGTCGTTAAGCATTTGATTTTTTGTTTGGCGAAGGATTTCTCCAACAGGAAAGAGATTGCCATTGTTGTCTCTATTAAAGATATTATTAGCAAGAGTAGATGAGAGAATACCATTATTTGAAATATATACCGGTCGGCACGCGCTTATAACGGAAATAGCACCTCCATCAGGGTTCTGGAACATGATCTCAGCCCCTGAAAGAGCATCGGCATCCCACCTCATGAATTCGCAAGTTGCCGCATATAATATGGGTAATCTCCTTAAATACAAATTACTGATGTCATTTGATGTTAGAATTTGCTCGTGGCTCCACGAATAAGTATTGGCATGACCAATATAGCTCCACCACATGACACCTTCATCTAATTTCTGAAGCATTTGAGCTCGAGCTGTTGGATATTCTCCATTCTCTAAAACAAAAGCATCGGTGTATATTTTGTTGTAGAAAAATTGTTTTCCTGTATCGGAATATATCATGTTATTATACATCGATTCGGTTTGTTTCATGTGAGTACCATTGTCTTGGTCATCAGCAATCAAGAGTACTTGATTTTTCCATGAATCTTTGATTGAATTATTGATATATCCATATAATTTGTCAACAACTTTTTTTGCCTCGTTTGATGATCTCACCGGCATGCGACCTATTGCAATGCATAATTTATACCCTGCAACATTTGCTCCTGAATTATCATCTAAATAAGATAGAATATCGTCGCTTGAGAACGAGTCGTTATCGCTTAATCCTCCATCAGTCTGCCAAATGGGCATTGTGGGGTAGCCGAGAGCAGCAACTGTAGGTGTTAGATGTCTATTGTCATAGATGCCTCTACCTAAGAGTAATGCATATTTTAATTTTGCAGAATCTGAATTGGAATTTCCTCTATCCCAAAACATCTTGAGCATTTTGCGGAACGCATTTACATCGGGGACTCCTGAAGAAAATTCGTTGAATACTTTATCTTGAGATACAACGAGGACTCTTAATGAATCGGATGAGTTACGATGTAGTTCAGCTATACGCTCGGCTTGCGCTTGCCAATCGCTGATTGTGAATATTACCATATTTGGAGTTTCCACGGCATGGTAGTTCTGATTGGAGATATTTCCGGCAAATGCAGGCTCGGGAAATGAACTATTTTCATTCCATGCAACATATTCGCGTATTCCGGTATAGTCATTTGTCCATTTTAAAGTATTGCCTTCGAGCGTAGTGTTGAGTTTGAATATTGATAGTGGATTTGTTACATCCCATACATGAGTTTTGTCGCTTGCCCCTGATAAAGCAACGGATGGATTTGATGAGTTGAAAATCAATTTGCCATCGTGTAATTTTATGGCGCGTGTATAATTTAAAGAGATGTAATTAAGTCGTGCAAGATGTATAGTTACAGATGATTTATATGTGAGACCTACTGTGAGTCTGTCTCCGTTAATATCAAAATTCTTAGTGAATACACCTTCTGACCCGAATGAATATGTATCATTATTTGTTTCTCTGATAAAATCATTTGATGAAATTTGTTCACCATTAGCCGAGACACTAACAGAAGATGACGAGTTAAAAGTCTTGGTTACAAATGAGTATTTTAAAGAAACTGCTGTTTCGACCTTGTCGGTCAGCGTAAAATTGAAGTTTTGGGAGGAATTATATTTAAAGTCTTCTCCAAGAAGCAGGTGCCCGGTAGCTCCAGGACTGAATAAATCTTTTTCGTGGTAGATTGACTCAGTAAAAGAGGTTGCACAATCGTTTGATGTTATACCGGAGCCTAAAGAAGGAATTTCTTTCCCTTCAATTTCTTTGTCGCTAATAAAATAGTATCCGACTGTGGAATAGGGATTTATTGAATGAGTATGTGGTGCCGAATTCCGATTCCATGTTACCGGTCCCTGGGCATAAAACAATATACCTTGAGATATTTTAATTGATGGAGTAATGGGTAAATCATCAATATAAGAGCTATTAAGAAGATCCGGAAGACGTTGTCCGCCATATCCGTAAATATGAACTTTTGAAGGATCAGAGAAGCCCCATTTCTGTAAATTAGAGTTGGTAATTAAGTGCATTCCTGTTTCGGAAACACTTATTTTTACCCAACGTCCATCTTTTAATACAGATTCAGATGAATATGTGTCAAGAGGGAGAGCATGTATATTTCCCGGAATACAAATGCTTACAATAGAAATGACAGCGAGAGCTATGAATGAAATTATATTATAGCGTATTGAATTCATAAATATTTAATAACAGAGCATTGAGTCTATAATCACTATGACTAATAACGTTGTTTTTGTTGGTTTATTGTGATTGTGAATGATTTGTGTTAAGCCATTCTTCCCAATCTTTGTTGGTCCCATTAAATATGTTTAGGTCGGTGTTCCCTGAAATGCCTTTTACTGTCCCTTTGTGGCTATGTTGCCAAAATGTCCATTTTGCGTCGATTGGGGGATTTGAAAATGAACATATCCACAGAGGATATTTCTCAAAATGATTTTTAATAAAACGGGAATACCCATTTTTGTTAGTGTAAAACAAAAATGGTAAATGGTTAATATTTAATGTGTTAGTAAAGGCGGAGATTTGAGAGAGAACTGAATCGGTTGGCGCATTTTTATCATTGGCATATTCTTCTATGTCAATAGCAATTGGTAAATCAAGATATTTGCCTTTTATGCTATGTATGATATTTAACGCTTGTAAGCCTCCATCGGTATTGAATTTAAAGAAATGATATGCTCCAACTTTTAACCCTGATTTGCGTGCTTTCCTATAGTTGGAATGGAAACAAGAATCTTTAAATGTCGCTCCTTCAGTTGCTTTGATATAGACAAATTGTATTCCCGATTTTGCAATTTGATTAAAATCTACAATTCCATTATGGGCAGAAATATCTATGCCTTTTATGGGGTATAATTGTGTGTCTATGTCGATGTGCTGACTCCTATTTGTGTGATAATAATAGTAAAAGCCAATTACCGACATTGCAATTATCGTGAGGGATATTATTATGATATTTCGTTTCATTATTTATCAAGATGGAAATGCAAAGGTAATAATATTTCTGTTTAGGAGCCGCTTAATTGTTTTGATTTAATAGAACCGGTATTGTTGTGCCGAGAAATTATTGCTAAATTTGCAGATTAAAATTATATAAAATGAGCGTAATTGATATAATAATTCTGATTGTGTTTGTAGGAGCTGTTATATATGGATTATATAAAGGAGTTATAGCACAGTTAGGCTCGCTTGGCGGAATATTATTGGGTATTTTTGCATGCCGATTGTTTGGAGATTATGCAACGGAGGTAATGTCTAATATCCTTCCTGCAATGACATCCGATGCCGAAACAACAGCCTATGTAAATAGTGTTGTAGGCAATGTGTTGTTGTTTATAGTTGTATATGTTCTAACATGTCTCATCGCAAAACTTATGCGGAAGATAACGCATGCACTATGCTTGGGCTTATTTGACCGTTTAATAGGAGCTGTGTTTTGTATATTTAAATGGTTCTTTGTGTTTAGTATCGTGTTGAACTTGTGGCAGGTATTTTTCCCGGAATCGAGTGTTGTGAAAATGTCAACATTGGCAAATGGTGTAGCAATACAGACGATTATGGAT
>CAZCEB010000109.1:0-6362 GCA_964497305.1 uncultured Muribaculaceae bacterium
CAGCGACTGACCGCAACGACGGAATGTCTCTCGATTTGTGGGTAGCAGTAAATGGTCAAGGTGTTGCCTACTACTACTATGATGGAAAGAAAGAAGATACTACAGGTATTGAAGGAATATTTACTGAAGAAGAAAATAATGTTCCGGTTGAATACTATAACCTTCAAGGTATGAAAGTTGCGAATCCTCAAGGTGGCATCTTCATCAAGGTTCAGGGAAACAAAGTAACGAAAGAATACATCCGATAATTAAATCCTTTATAACACAAAAATGGCTCACCTCAATAGAGATGAGCCATTTTTATTTTTCATGCTGTTGCGATTATTTTACTATAACCTTTTGTGCTATGTTTTTACCATCAATAACAGCTTTTACGACATAAATACCTGCAGGCATATTCAATTCCAAAGAAGTTACATTGCTATCAGAAACAATTTCAGCTCCCATCAAATTATACACCTTAACATCTTGTGCTAATGAGCCAAATTTAACAACATTACCAACAACAACCATTGAATTGGTATTTACTGTAATATCATCAATACCACTTACAGATGTATCTACAATCTCATAAGCACATATACCATTACCCGGCACAAATAGATAAAGGATTCCGCTACCATTATTTACCGGTAAATAACCTGCTTCAGCTTGATATGTTGTGCTATTAACAGATCCAAGACCATCTTGTGGTAAATTCCATAATAATTTCATTGAGCTGAAACTCATATTTTCGTCTGTCTTAACCACATTAAATGAGTACCCCCCATCATTATAATCTGAATAAGGATAAACTACAAAATTTGTACCATTAAGAGAGAAGAATGTACCTCCATTCCCTTCATAGCTAATTGGCTCAAGAGATGTATTATTGGCAAATGAATCTGTCATTGTTGCTTTTGTTGCAAACGTATATTTGCTCAAATATGAAGTTCCCCCATTGACAAAGAATGAATTATCATCAATAGGGAATACGCGAGGAGCTGTATGTAGATTTGAAGACGATGATGGATACATTGACTGCAATGTGCATGTTTCTTCTTTTGTTTTAGTTCCATTCACATAAGTCCAACGCACTACATATTTTGTATCTTTAATTGCAGCATACAATTTAAAGTTTCCTGTTGAGACATCACCTGTTACAGAAATATGGTCAAGACGAGCTGAAGAGCTTACACTTGGGGTAACATCAGCTTTCAATGTCAACGCTCCTGTTTCAGTATCAACTTGCCACATTTTCAACGAATAGTTTGACGCTTTAATCGTCATGTTAGCCATACAAATATTACCCTCGGAATCTCTTACCACATTATTACAAGAATAGTAGCCAACCTTTCCTTCATCGCTAAGAATTACATCTGATATAATTTCACCGGTTTTTTGATCAAACTTGCGAAGATAAATTGTTGCACCACTTGAATTTTCTGAACGTCCTGTCATATAGATATAATCATCTCCTACACAGAATGATCGATTTAATGAGCCTTCTTCTCCAAATGTAATATTTTCATAATTCTCATCTACTGAACGGAACCATATACTATTAACTTTCAAATTTCCAGACTCAGCATATGATGCATTATCTTTGTCAATTAGAATTTGATAACCTGGTTCAAAATTACCCACTGAAACATTTGTTATATTAAATGTATGTACATCAGAAACTGTACTAGTCAAATAACGACCGGCTGTAGTAACCCGCCAATAGAATGAGCCTTTTCCGAGCAACGAAACTTTCATTGAATGAGAATTTGTTGTCAATGTTTGGGTATATTTTACTATTGAAAAATCTGACGCAGTTGAAACCTCAAGAATATATTGTTCGCAATCTACAGAACTCCATGACATAGTGAAATCATCTTCTATATCAGCGCCATTTGACGGCGATTGTAATGTTGTCTTTGGTGCTGAAGGACGAGTTCCGGTTTTAAATGACTCAACATTACTTACCGATTCAAGTTTATTGGTTTGAGCTGTTTTAACTCGCCAATAATATGTCTTAGATGCTTCCAAATCACCAAGATCTACAACAGTTGAATTTGTTGTAATGTTATGTCCTTGATATTTTATTGTTGAAAAATCAGCATTATCAGAAATTTCAATTGTATATGTCGCATCAGAAACACTTGTCCATGAGAATGTTTGACTCCATGAAACAGATGCACCACTTATAGGAGATACCAATGTTGTTGCCTCTGACTCTCCATCAGGATAATTTATAATAGCAGCTTCGTGTTCTTTACTATATCCATCTAACACACACACAACATACCAATAATTACTTTGTTTATCAGTAGCAAGTGTATAAGAATTACCATAAACCACCTTTTGTAGATATTGACCATCAAATCCATCACCATCAGCACTCTTTGCTTCATCTATAGTTACCGACATTGGCACAGCATATACAGTATAACGAATGATAGCGTTGCCATTAGTTGTTTCTGCCCATGATAAAGTTCCATTATTATAAGCAAGATTTGATACTTTGCCATAGCTTGTACCTGACTTCCATGTAATTTCAGGAGATAGTGCAGGAGTTGAATACACATCGTTTGCAAGAGCTGAACAATAGTCCACTAATGTATTAGCGTTATAGAAGATAGCGCCACAATTATTGTTCTTTGCATACTGACGATTAATTTTCACCTGATCGATGATTTCGTTTATTCCCCAGCTTGATGAATAATTAACTTTGTAAGATGCCTGACTGATATAACAGTGGCAATTTAGGATTTCTGCAACATCGCTCCACCAGTGGGTAAGTGCTCCGTATGCATTGGTAGAGTGTGTTGTCTCCCAATAAAGTTGAGGAGCAATAAAATCTATTGTTCCTTCATACATCCATGTCAATGGGTCGGCATAGATTTGTGCATATTGCCAATCGCTTGCCGATGAGCCATAAGATGATTGTGAAGGTAGATTATATTTACTTGCTGATTTGTTTGATACTCCAGCAGGACCGATACCGAAACGCACATCGGGACGCAATTCTTTGATTGTTTCATAACAATCTTTCACCATTTGGTTCACATTGGCACGACGCCAATCTCCAATAGTCATTGTTGTTCCACTTGCTTTATAATCGTCATAATCAGGAGCTGAAGATGTTTCTGTTGTTCCTCCTCCGGGATAAAAATAGTCATCAAACAAGAGTCCGTCGATGGCATAATTATTTACCAATTCCTTTATTACATTAATGAACAATTCTTTAGTCTCGGGTAGAGCCGGATTGAATGTATAAAAAGTACCTTCATCATTGGAGATAATCATATCTTTGGCAAGCCACTCTTTATCCATTGCTGTTGACCATTGAGTACCAGTTGTCCAACGGTATGGATTTAGCCATACATAAGCCTCAAGTCCTCGTTTATGGCACTCTTCCACAAAATAGGCAAGAGGGTCCCATCCGGGACTTACACCGCGCGTACCTGAAATATAGCTTGACCATGGAGCATATTCTGAAGGATACATTGCATCTGCCATAGAGCGTACATGAAGGCAAGTTCCGGTCATGTTCCATTCCTCAAATTTGTCAAGATAAGCAAGAAGTTCTTTCTTTTGTGATGCCTGTGCTGATGCACTTGTCCCCTTGGTTGATGGCCAGTCAATATTAGAGACCGTTGTCAACCATGACGAACGCATTTCGCGTTTGGGATTTGCAGCTAATAAATTACCACACATTAATACCAACATTAATGATGTAGCTAATAGCCGTTTTAAATTTTTAATCATAATTGTTTTATGGTTATTTAGGTTAATTATTTCAATGAATATTTCTCTATCAGAGGTTTCAATTTATCTGCAAAATAGCGGAATCCTATGTCGGTAAAATGATAATTATCTACAGTTGCTTCAACATTTCCACCAAAAACCTCTTCGCCATTCATATAATAGATATTTTCGGCACCTTCAGCTTTTAGTTTTTCATAAAACTCTTTTAGAACAACATTTTTTGCAGTTATATCTGATGCTGTTTTAGCATTATATCTCATTATTGGGAACAATGGACTTTCAATAAACAAAATGGGAACATTTGGACGATATTCTCTAATAAAGCGATAAAATGGTTCTATGCGTTCTTTTAACTGTGAAGCTGTATTATTAGGGAGACAATCAAATATAATCATCCCGGCATCAATCGTTACCATTAATTTTGCCACCTCAATATCAAGTTGACCATTTCCACTAAATCCAAAATTATAAATTTCTCGATTTAATTCTCGTTCCAATATATTAGTATATGCCATTCCGGGACGAGACGCACATGCTCCTTGCGTTATACTTGTACCATAAACGACAATAGGCTTCACTCGACTTGGCATGTCAACCTTCGGACCATGAATTATTGCAGCTGAATCAATACCTATATATAAGCTATCAATACCATCGTACAACGGCAAGAACAATAAATATTCTCGCATTTTTTTCTCCATTCCACTAACAATAGAGTATTTTGATGACTTTTTATTGCATGTTGGACGCACACTACTTACAAATGTCCATTCATTATTTTCATCAAGAGTATATAAATCCAATCCACGAATTCCAACAGGAGTCATATGATTCATCTCAAGTTCTAATGTTGACACCCACTTTGCGCTCAAAGATGTTGCATCAGTAGAAAAACGAATAGACATACCGGCAGTATTAGTACCAAGCGTATATAGCAATTCGCGTTTAACTTGTGATTTCAATGAATCAGGAAATCGAGTAAACCCTTCTTCAACCGGAACAACAGAGCCGTACAATGGAAATTGACGGGTATCATGGTAAATTAGATTATCGGCAGCAAATGCCATTATTGACGATAATAACGCCAATGTAAAAACAATTTTTCTCATAAATTTTTAGTATAATTCATACAAAGATAGCACATATCAAGCTTTTACTCACTAATTTCATCTACAAAAATCAAATTTTATTAATTAATTTAACACTCTTGTTCTTCAATCAAACATATAAAGTTCTTTTAACGCAAAAAGTGAGCCTCAAAATTCGTCATTTCGTCTTTTATTTATAACTTTGCAACTTGATATAATTCCATGAGCAATATGCGTAAATTTATAATATTTTCACTGCTTCTTGCGCTGCTATCCTCTTGCGGTGAGTACCATCGTGTTCAGAAGAGCACCGATTACGACTATAAATTTGACTATGCCAAAAGAGCATTTAATGAAAAAAAATACATGCAAGCGATTACAATCCTCACCGATATCGTAACTGTATTTAAAGGAACTCCAAAAGCAGAAGAATCACTATATCTATTAGCTCTAAGCCACTATGAAAATAAAGACTACCTAAGTTCAGGCGCATATTTTCATACCTACTATACAAGATACCCCAAAGGGAAATATACCGAATTGGCTCGTTTCTATTCCGGATATGGATATTATATTGATTCTCCAGAATCTCAACTTGATCAATCAGGAACAATAAAAGCAATTGAAGAGTTACAGGCTTTCCTCGACTATTTCCCAAAAAGCGACAAAGTATCAATTGCACAAAATGCAATTTTTGAGCTTCAAGACAAATTAACCCTTAAAGAGTTGCAAAATGCTCAACTATACTACAACTTAGGCAATTACATGGGCAACAATTATGAATCGGCTGTAATTGTAGCCAAAAATGCCATTAAAGATTATCCATATTCTAAATATAAGGAAGATTTGGAGCTACTTGTACTCAAATCTCGTTATCAAGAAGCAAGTCAAAGTGTAGACGAAAAGAAAGCCGATCGTTTTCGTGTTGTTTTAGATGAATATTATTCATACATAAACAACTACCCCGACAGCCCCAATAGAGAAGAGGCTGAAAACATCTATAAAATTGCTTCAAAATATATTTCTGAATAAAATAAACTAAACATTATAAAAAGCATGGACTACAAAAGAACAAACGCTCCATTAAACACTGTAACTCGCGACATGATTGAAATGTCACAAGACACAGGTAATGTATATGAAACTGTAAGCATTATTGCTAAACGAGCTAATCAAATCTCAGGCGAGATGAAACACGATCTCGAGAAGAAACTTCAAGAATTTGCAACACTTAATGACAACCTTGAAGAAATTTCAGAAAACCGTGAACAAATTGAGATTTCTCGCTATTACGAAAAATTACCAAAACCAACTCTTATTGCAGCTCAAGAGTACATCGAAGGCAAAATCCACCATCGTAACCCGGCAAAAGAAAAGCTAAATCTTGATTAATTCAATTAACAGACACACAAAGTTGGTTATTTCAAAAATAATGACTACCTTTGTGCGCTTAAAATTTTTATTATTAACTTTTAAACTCTCGAAAGAATGCACTTGAATTCTGAAGAAAAAGTAGAAATCTTTGAGAAATACGGTAAG
>CAZCEB010000110.1:0-6354 GCA_964497305.1 uncultured Muribaculaceae bacterium
ATAAGAATATTGACAGAGGATATGAACAAGATGGCTTGTACATCCTAAAAATGAATAAATATTCTCGAACATCTCCCAAATATAGCATAGAGATGGACAATGACTCTCTTGTAAAACTTCAATATCTCGACATTATACGCGAAATGCGCAATATTCCGGAAATAGAGAGCTTTGCTATTGCATACGGAAGCGCCTATGCCAATAGCGGAAGTTTTAGTGGAGGAGAATTATTTGCCGATTCGTCATTATCGTTAAATAAACATCTTCAATTTTATCATTTTGTACCGGTTGAAGGTAGCGATATATTAAAAACTTATCGACTAAAGGATGCAAATACGGGAGAACCTCTGGCAATTTCTCCCGACTTCGCCTCTCGTGATATGATTTATATTTCTGAGAATTTAGCTCAAATGCTATATGGGCGTACTGATGTTGAGAAAGAAAAATGTTTTGATTATAAGAAAAATGCTTACGAAATAGCCGGAGTTTTTAAAGATTTCAAAGATCGCGATTATAATCAACCCTATCCTACGGTATTTTCGACTGCATCTTTTTGTAATGACATAGAAGGAAATCCCTACATGCACTGGTCTTATACATTTACATTCAGAGTGAAAGATGACGTAAACCAAGATGCATTTGAGAAACGTTTTGAAAATGAGATTAAGCCTAAACTCGGTCGTGGGAACTATTTCTGTTTAGGAATTAAACGATTGGACGTTGCATCACAAGAAATGGCAGAACTATTTGGAGAATTAAATTCGACACGTCGAAACACAATATTTGCAATATTTGGATTGCTATGTGTATTTCTTGGAATGGTGGGAACATTTTGGGTACGTGCCAATGCTCGTCGTCAAGAAATCGGTGTAATGCGGAGCATAGGTGCATCAAAATGGCGCATTACAAGTCAATTTCTCACAGAATCATCTATATTGGTTACTGCAGCAGTTTCAATAAGTACCATTATAATGGCTCATTATGTATATACCAATAATTTCTTTGCCGATGTTAATATGCTTAGTAAAGATATGCTCAATCCGGAATATTGGCAAAATAATCCTATAACACATTTTTCTGTGATATCAATTATTGTTTATCTCATTCTACTCATCACATCCTTGATTGGAACATATATACCGGTGAGTCGTGCTACTCGTGAACTTCCTGCAGATGCACTACACGATGAATAATCAAACTTTTTTCTTATGAAACGCTTTTTCATTTATATATTATCGGTAATCGCTTTGAGCGGAATTGAGTGTTCCGCTCAAGCGCAAGCCGTGCAACGCACTTTAACACTCAACGAAGCCATCGCTATTGCTCGCCGTAACAGCGTTGATGCAGCTGTTGCTTTGAATGAATTAAAGACAGCCTATTGGGAATATCGTACCTTCAGAGCTAATCTGCTCCCGGAAATAAACTTCACATCGACATTGCCAAGTTATAATAAAAATTATAACACTTATCAGCAAAGTGATGGCAGCTATACATATGTACGTAATGATTTCTTAGGATTAAACGGCAACATTTCAATAGATCAAAACATTTGGCTCACAGGAGGTAAGTTGTCTCTATCATCATCTCTTGATTTCATGAAACAATTAAATGGAGATAAGACAAGACAATTTATGAGTGTTCCTATTGCATTGACACTCACACAACCCATATTAGGAACAAATACAATCAAGTGGGAACGCAAAATCGAGCCTCTTCGATATCGTGAGGCTAAAGCATCGTTTCTTTCTGCTACCGAAGAAATTACAATGACAACAATAAACTATTTTTTCAATCTGCTTCTTGCTCGTGAAAATGTCAACATTGCTCGACAAAATCTCGAAAATGCTCAAAAACTTTATAAAGTTGCTATTGCCAAACGTGAGATGGGAAAAATCAGCGAAAACGATGTTTTACAACTCAAGCTAAATTTGCTAAATGCAGAATCAGCCCTCACCGATAATGAAAGCACGATGAAAAGTAATATGTTTAAATTACGCTCGTTCCTTGACATCGTTGATGATGAAATAATCCCAATCGTTCCTGATTCCATTCCTCAAGTAGAACTTGTGTATCAAGAAGTTCTCGACAAAGCGCTACAAAACAATCCTTTTGCTATTAACATACGTCGACGACAACTTGAAGCAGACTATAATGTGGCTAAAGCTCGTGGTAACATGCGTGAAATTTCACTATATGCACAAGTGGGATTTACAGGCTATCATAATGAATTGTCGCAATCCTACAATCATCTTAAAGACAATCAAATAGTAGAGATAGGAGTAAAAATTCCAATTCTTGATTGGGGAAAACGTAAAGGGAGAGTCAAAGTCGCAGAAAGCAATCGCGAAGTAGTTGAAAATCAATTAAGACAAGAGAGTATGAATTTCCATCAGAATTTGTTTATTCTCACTGAACAGTTTAATAATCAACGTCGTCAATTGCTTATTGCTTGTGAAGCCGACGAAATCGCAAATCGTCGCTATAACACCAATGTTGAAACATTCATGATAGGTCGCCTAAGTACTCTCGATCTTAACGATGCTCAGACAAGTAAAGATCAAGCTCGGCAAAAACGCATCAATGAGTTATTTTATTATTGGTATTACTATTACCAAGTGCGAAGTCTAACTTTATGGGATTTTGCCAATAATTCAAGTATCAATACCGACTTTGATGCAATATTGAGATAAAATTTTTATATTTGTAATATGATACTTATTGTTGATGATGATATCGTAATACGCACCTCTTTATCTTTAGTATTAAAGCGTGCCGGATATAATGTAAAAGCTGTTGAAACTCCGTCTGATGCGATCAGCATAGTAAGGAATATCGCTCCGCAACTAATACTATTGGATATGAACTATTCACTATCTACGGATGGGTTGGAGGGGCTTACTTTATTAAAACAAATTAGATTGTTTCAACCTCATGTACCAATAATATTAATGACAGCATGGGGAAGTATTCAACTTGCAGTGGATGGTATTAAAGCGGGAGCTCAAGATTTCATTACAAAACCATGGGATAATATCACCCTGCTTCAACGTATCAAAACAGCTATACAACTAACTGAGGATGTAAGTTCAACAAGCTCTGCCGATTTTAACCGCTGCGGAATAATAGGCGAAAGTCCACAATTACTCTCAGTTCTTGAAACAGTTAAACGCATTGCCAAAACGGATGCATCTGTATTAATTACCGGTGAAAGTGGTACAGGAAAAGAGTTGATAGCCGAGGCAATACATCGCAATAGTAATCGTCATTTACAAACATTTGTTAAGGTAAATCTTGGAGGCATTTCCCAAAGTCTTTTTGAAAGTGAAATGTTTGGGCATAAAAAAGGTGCTTTTACCGGAGCTGTCTCTGATCGTCAAGGGCGTTTCGAACTTGCTGATAAAGGTTCTATATTTCTTGACGAGATAGGTGATTTAGATAAAAGTTGCCAAGTAAAATTATTACGAGTGCTACAAGACCGCACCTATGAAATGTTGGGAGATAGCCGTCAACGACGCACCGATGTGCGTGTAATATGTGCAACTAATGCTGACTTGCGACAAATGGTAGCTGACAAAGATTTTCGAGAAGATCTATTCTATCGCATAAGCCTCATATCGCTACACCTTCCACCTTTGCGAGAACGCATTGATGATATACCTTTACTTGTCAATCATTTCACAAAATTGCTATGTAACCAAAGTAAGAAAAAGGCTGTTACGATAACTGATGATGCATTTGATTTTCTAAAAAGTTTGCCTTATTCCGGTAACATACGCGAACTCAAAAATCTTGTTGAACGCACTTTGCTTGTTAATGATAGGCAACGTCTCAATGCCGATGATTTCAGACGAGAATATAAAGCTACATCTGCTTTAACAGATGTAGATAACAACATTTCCATCTCTGCCGGAATGACTCTTGAAGATATGGAACGACAAGCTATCATTAAAGCAATTGAACAATATCGTGGAAACATGTCGCAGGTTGCTTCTGCATTAGGAATAACTCGACAAGCACTATACCGCCGAATGGAAAAATATTCGATATGACATGAAACTAAAAACGATTTTTATCGGTCTTGCTGTTCTGCTCATTGCCACAGGTATTTTACTGCTAAAAATTGCAGCAGAATTAGACACTACAATATTTTATCTTGCTGAAATATTTTTGGTGGTGTGCCTTTGTTTTATAGGTTACTTTTATTTTAAAGTGCTGAAGGCTCTTGATGCCTTAGCCAATGGAATGAACTTGCTGAATGAACAGGATTTCAGTAGTCGCTTGTCTCATGTGGGACAACATGATGCCGACCGCATTGTAGATGTGTTCAATCGCATGATGAGTGAGTTAAAAGCTGAACGATTGCGATTGCGCGAACAAAATTACTTTCTTGATCTTATCATCAAATCTTCGCCAATGGGGGTAATTATTCTTGATTTTGACAATAAAATAACGTCTATAAACTCATCTGCAATACAATTCATTGGCATAAATAGCGAAGATTGCGCAATAGGGAAAACTATTGAAAATTTATCTACTCCTTTATCCGACAGATTAGCACAAGTCAGACAAGGAACTACGGAAACTTTACGAATTGGCGATGCAATGATATATCGTTGTTCTAAACTATCATTTGTTGACAGAGGTTTCTATCATCCTTTCATTTTAATTGAAAGCCTCACATCAGAGGTTATGAAAGCAGAAAAGAAAGCTTACGAAAAAGTCATACGCATGATTGCTCATGAGGTAAACAATAGTGTTGCCGGTGTAACTTCTACTCTTGATATGATAAGTGATACCCTCGCAACAATTGAGAATTGTGATGACTTGCAACATGCCATGCAAGTGTGTATTGAACGTTGCCTCAGCATGAGTAATTTTATTACCCGATTTGCCGACGTTGTGAAAATTCCGGAGCCCGATTTATCAATTAATGACTTAAACGAATGTGCCACACATTGTGCTACAATTATGGAGAGTGTATGTAATGAAAATAATATCTGTATAAAATTTGATTTATGTACCAACAAATTGCCTGTAATGATTGATGGCACCCTAATTGAACATGCTCTTGTTAATATCATAAAAAATGCCATCGAAAGCATTGGCAAAGATGGTAATATTTTAATTAAAACATACTATGAAAACTCGCCCATCATAGAAATTATCGATACCGGAAAAGGAATTGATAATGAAACTGCAAATAAATTATTTACTCCATTTTTTTCAACAAAACCAAATGGACAAGGTCTCGGGCTAATATTTATTAAAGAAACTTTAATGAAACACAACTGCCGTTTCTCTCTCCGCCCCTATAACGACAGCCTCACCCGCTTCATCATCCACTTCCCTAATCTTAAATAATAGATATACCTCCTCTTCCTAAAATATCTCAAATCTCAAACCTATTGCAAGCGACAATATATCGTCAATGGATATACGCTTATTGAGGGCATATGATACAATATATAAATCACAAGTACTTAATTCATAATAAAGAGAAATACTTTTATTATACTTGCGTTTGTTCGAAGGTATATCAAATTTTAGTCTCTGCCCAATAAATACATTCGTTCTGATATTTGTTGGAAACCCATAATAACTTGACGGATATTTTGAAGGCTCCTTTCGCCAAAAATTTTCGCCAAAAATTGTATTAAAAAAAAGACCGGTCGTGAAAGGTTCTAAAACAAAATTATCATTCAATTTAAAATGCCATGGAATAAAGCGCTGTTTTATAGTAAACGATGGCATGGTTTCACTCGTAGAATTTGCAGGGACCCAGCCTAATAAAAGTTCCGTTTCCCATTTATCTTTATAATAATGCCATCCCATTCCAAATGACATTATTCCTATACTTCCAGCATACTGAACAACCGTTTGATTTGGGATTAGTCCTTGCCAAAATTCTTTATATCGCATTGCTTGCTCTATCGATACAGTATCTGCATCTGAATTATCAGCTCCTCGACATGGAAATGTCAAAGCAAATAACACTATACTAATAAGCCACAACCTCATATTCATAACCACCATCAGCATTCAATTTAAACACTAAATACTCTCGTTTTTCTGCTGCACCACAAATATAATATTTAAAATCATCAGAGAATGGTATTGATACTCCTGTTGTGTGAGTATGCCCACATATACAATATTGTAATCCTGGAAATTGCTTCAATTCCTCATGAAAATATGATGCAATATTATTATTAAACTGATCTGTAAAAGGCATTGCATGCATTGCTACAATTGTTCGTTTAACATTTTGCGGCAAATTACTACGAGTATTCGCAATATATGCCATATTAGGTACTGCTTCAGAATAATCAAACTCTAACGCATTTGTATTTAGAC
>CAZCEB010000111.1:0-6348 GCA_964497305.1 uncultured Muribaculaceae bacterium
TCGCGCCATTTTTTTATGGCGGAAAACTTTGCAAAGGTACAACCTTTTTTCTTTCCGGCAAAATTTTTATCAACTTTTTTGAATTTTATTTTTCCGGAGCTTTTAAGTGCGGTTTTTATCTCCACGACTGCCTGTCGCTACAGACATCCCTCAAAAGCGAGTGCAAAGATAGATAAATTCATGTTATAAAACATATTTTCCAATCCAAAAATAACCCAAATTTAACTTTAATTAAGGATTGCAGTATCTACGCATCCGGTCCTATAAATGCCACATCTCTGATTTTAAGAGCTTTACAAAGAAACAATAAGGGCGCGACTACTTTCCTTCATCGCACCCTTATTATTATCGTATATGATATTCTAAATTATTTTGTCCAGACTTGCTACATTTTTAGCAACCTCTTCATCTGTTACAATATAATTTGATAAATCTCCAGCAATATAACTATCATACGCAGCCATATCAATAAGACCATGCCCCGAAAGATTAAACAAAATAGTCTTCTGAACACCTTCTTCCTTCGCCTTTAATGCCTCGCGTATTGCAGTAGCAATAGCATGCGAACTTTCAGGAGCCGGAATAATTCCTTCACTCTGTGCAAACATTGTTGCCGCTTTAAATGTTTCCAATTGTGGAATATCTACAGCTTCCATCATACCATCCTGCATCAACTGACTCGCAATCGATCCGGCTCCATGATATCTAAGCCCACCGGCATGTATATTAGCAGGAGAAAAATTATGCCCAAGCGTCAACATGGGTATCATTGGCGTATAACCCGCCTCATCTCCAAAATCATACTGGAATACACCACGCGTCAATTTAGGACATGATGCCGGCTCTGCAGCTATAAAACGAGTGTTCTTTTCTCCGTCAAAATTATGACGCATAAATGGGAATGATATACCACAGAAATTACTTCCCCCACCAAAGCAGCCAATCACAATATCGGGATACTCGCCTGCCATCTCCATTTGTTTTTCAGCCTCCAAACCAATAACAGTTTGATGCAACGACACATGATTAAGCACTGAGCCAAGTGTATATTTACAATTAGGGGTAGATTGCGCCAACTCAACAGCTTCAGAAATGGCTGTTCCAAGAGAGCCTTGATAGTTAGGAGTTTCTGTCAATATGCGACGACCTGCTCGAGTAGACATACTCGGAGAGGCTATCACCTGCGCACCATAAGTCTGCATAATTGAACGACGATATGGTTTTTGGTGATAAGAAACTTTCACCATATATACAGCCAACTCAAGACCAAAATGCTTTGCAGCCAAAGACAATGCCGCGCCCCACTGACCGGCTCCGGTTTCTGTCGTTATATTTGTTACTCCTTGCTTTTTATTATAATAAGCTTGAGGAATCGCTGAATTAAGTTTATGCGAACCAACAGGACTCACACTTTCATTCTTAAAATATATGTGAGCCGGAGTGTCAAGCATTTTTTCCAAGCCACGAGCCCTAACCAATGGTGTTGGTCGCCAAATGCGATACATGTCTCGCACCTCATCTGGTATTTCAATCCACTTATCATCTTGATTCATCTCCTGTTTTGCCAACTCCTCGGCAAACAAAGGGTACAAATCTTCAGCCGTCATTGGCTCTTTTGTTTTAGGATTTAATATTGGACGTGGTTTTACGGGCATATCTGCCACTAAATTATACCACACTGTTGGAATATCTGATTCTTGCAATAAAAATTTCTTTGATTCTAACATAATCTTATCTTTTTGTACATTTCTTTCATTTGTCCATACAAAGGAAGATAATATTTATTATTCATGCAAATATTTTAGCATAAAAATTTATTTTTAGCCTATTTATTACATAAAATATGCATCTCTCAGTATATTTATGCATATTTATACCTACCTATGATATCATTTGCAAAAATGTATCTTCATCTATAATTTCTATTCCTAACGAATGAGCTTTTTCTAATTTCGCAGGTCCCATATTTTCCCCCGCCAAAACAAAGTCGGTCTTTTTAGAAATAGAGCCAACATTTTTCCCACCATGCTTTTCAATCAAAGCTTTATATTCATCTCGGGAATGGTGAGAAAATGTCCCACTAATAACGATTGATTTACCATTGAGTTTATTTGTACGACCTTCATCAGAATCCTCCGATATCGACATCTGTACTCTGGCAATACGCAAACGTTCTATAATTTCACGATTTTCAGGTTCAGCAAAATATTCAACTATGCTTTCAGCAATACGTGGTCCTATATCCTCAATATCCTCAAGTTGCTCAGCAGTCATAGACATAAGTGTATCAATATTCCTTACCGCACGAGCGAGTTTCTTTGCTCCTGTTTCACCAACATAAGGGATGGATAAAGCAAAAACCACGCGTTCAAATGGTATTTTTTTTGACTCCTCAATACCTTTTATTACACGCTCTGCACTACGATTAGCAAATCGATTAAGAACCATTAATTGTTCATGCGTCAAGCTATACAAGTCGGCTATATTTTTTATTAGCCCTTTTTCAAACAACAATACAGCTGTTTCTTCGCCTACACCATCTATATTCATCATGCGTCGCCCAACGAAATGCTCTATTCTACCAACAATTTGTGGCGCACATCTATATTTATTAGGACATACCCATGCAGCTTCTCCCTCGACACGCACCAATAATGTACCACACGATGGGCAATGTGTAACAAATTTAATAGGTCCACTACCTGTTTCTCGTGCCGACTCATCGACACCTGTTATTTTGGGAATAATTTCTCCTCCCTTTTCTACATATACCATATCATGGTCATGAATATCAAGAGAGCGTATTATATCTTCATTGTGCAATGAGGCACGTTTCACTATCGTTCCCGACAACAATACGGCATCAAGATTTGCCACAGGGGTAATCACTCCGGTGCGTCCCACTTCAAATGACACATATTGCAAACGCGTCAATGCTCGTTCTGCCTGAAATTTATATGCTATCGCCCAACGAGGAGATTTAGCTGTAAACCCTAAGTTCAGTTGTTGGCGAAGCGAATTGACCTTAAACACAAGTCCATCTGTTGCCACAGGCAATTTCTTGCGCTCAACGTCCCATTTATTAATAAAAGCATCTACATCTTCTACGCTATGCATCAATGTTATTGCATCAGAAATTTTAAAGCCCCAACGTTTTGCAGCCATAAGGTTGTCATAATGATTATCACACGGCAACCCTTCACCAAGCAAATAATAAAAATAGGCATCCAATCCTCTGCGTGCTACCTCTGCCGAATTTTGCATCTTCAATGTACCAGAAGCAGCATTGCGTGGATTGGCAAACAAAGCCTCTTCATTAAACTCGCGTTCTTTATTCAATCGTTCAAATTCTTCCCATGGAAGAACTATTTCTCCTCTTATTTCAAACTTATCAGGATAATCATCCCCTATTAAAGTCAACGGAATACTTTTTATGGTCTTGACATTTTCAGTAACGACATCACCTTTTTCTCCATCTCCACGAGTAACTGCACGCACAAGTTTCCCATGTTCATATATTAGAGAAATTGAGGTTCCATCAAATTTCATTTCTCCCACAATTTCAAATACTTCTCCCATAAGAGAGGTTGTAGTGCGTCTCATAAAATCCCCAATCTCTTCTATCGAATAAGTATTACCCAGCGACAACATCGGGTGAATGTGCGCTACTTGTGTAAATGATTTTGTGATATCACTACCTACTCTGTGAGTCGGAGACAACGCATCATCCCACTCCGGATGTTGAGCCTCAAGTTGCTCAAGCTCCTTCATCATCATATCAAACTCCTTATCACTAATTTCAGGAGAATTCAACACATAATAATTGTGATTATGACGATTTAACTCAGCACGCAAATATTCTATACGGCGTTTATCTTCTTCAAATATATTATCCCATAAACTTTCCATACCACAAAAATAGCTCATTTAATTCACTTATCAAACAATAATTTTCTACAAACAAAGAGCGTTGCATCCATAGACACAACGCTCTATAATATTATTTGTCTTTATTACAGACCTAAAAGTTCACGCAATTTCAATTCTGCTTCTTTTATGCCCTCTTTATCCTTTCCACCTGCTTGAGCAAATCCCGGTTGACCACCGCCACCACCTTTGATGAGTTTAGCTGCTTCGCGCACAACATTCGACGCATTCAATCCGTCTTTCACGAGGTCCTCTGTCAACATCACAGTCAATAATGGTTTACCTTGCATATCAACAGTTGCGCCAATAAAGATTGTGTGCTCAGGAGAGTTGGCGCGCACACCAAATGCAACATTTTTTACAACATCAGGAACACGAACACCTGTCAACGAAGCAACCTTCACGCCATTTACATCAGTAGCTTTTTCAAGTATCTGTTTAGTGATATTATTTACGCGTTCTTTGAAATACTCTTCTGTTTGTTTGCGCAATTCAGCATTCTCTTCAATTGATTTACGAAGAGCTTGAACAAGATTTGGAGCATTGTTAAACATTGCGCCTATCTCCTTCATCACATCAGCGGTTTCATCAATTGCCTTTTCTACGTTAGCTCCGGTAATTGCCTCTATACGACGAATACCGGCAGCGATACTACTTTCAGAAACGACCTTAATCATACCGATGTTTCCTGTATTGTCAACGTGTGTTCCACCACACAACTCTACAGAATCGCCATACTTAATAACACGCACCTCTTCGCCATATTTTTCACCAAACAACGCCATAGCACCCATTGCTTGCGCTTCAGCAATAGGAACATTGCGACGTTCATCACGAGCTATAGCTTGACGCACTTTCTTATTAGCAAGCTTTTCTACTTTTGAAAGCTCCTCCGGAGTTACTTTTTGGAAATGAGAGAAGTCAAAGCGTAACACATCAGACGAAACGAACGATCCTTTTTGTTCAACATGAGTACCCAAAACCTCACGCAACGCTTCATGAAGAAGGTGTGTTGCTGTGTGATTGCAGCAGATTGCCAAACGTGCATCTTCATCAATTTGAGCAATAAATGTTGCTTCTACATTTTGTGGCAATTTCTTTGCCAGATGAACTCCAATACCGTTTTCACGTTTGGTATCATATATCTCAACAACATCATCTCCACTCACAAGAGTTCCTTTATCCCCTACTTGACCTCCCATTTCAGCATAAAATGGAGTTACAGAAAGAACTATTTGATAGAATTCATTGTTTTTTTGTTTCACCTTGCGATAACGCAACATTTGTGTTTCTGCACTTGATTTGTCATAGCCCACAAATTCTTGTTCACCTTCACGCACAACAACCCAATCAGTAGCTTCTACTGCAGCTGCATTACGAGCTCGCGCTTTTTGTGCAGCCATTTCACTATCAAAGCCAACATGATCTAATGTCATATTGTTTTCTTTCAATATCAATTCAGTCAAATCAAGAGGGAAACCATATGTATCATACAACACAAATGCTTCTTTTCCTGAAATTTCATTCTTACCGGCATTTTTAGCTACAGAAATCGCATTATCAAGCAAACGAATACCATTTTCAAGCGTACGAAGGAACGAATCTTCCTCCTCTTTGATAACTTTCATTATCAATTCTCGCTGTGCAGGCAATTCAGGATAAGCTTCACCCATACTTTCAATCAATGTATCAACAAGACGGTACATAAATGCCGATTTTTGTTCCAAGAAAGTATAAGCATAGCGAACTGCACGGCGCAAAATGCGACGAATGACATATCCGGCTTTAGCATTACTGGGTAATTGAGAATCAGCAATAGAGAATGATATTGTGCGCACATGGTCAGCAATCACACGCATGGCAATATCTACCTTGACATTTTCTCCATATTTTTTGCCCGACAACTCTGCGATTTTGTTAATCAATGGAGTAAACACATCGGTATCATAATTTGATGTTTTACCTTGTAACGCCATACAAAGACGTTCAAATCCCATACCTGTGTCAATAACCTTTGCAGGAAGCCCTTCCAATGAGCCATCGGCTTTGCGGTTATATTGCATAAACACAAGATTCCATATCTCAATAACTTGTGGATGGTCGTGGTTTACAAGATTCCGTCCCGAAACAGCGGCACGCTCTTCAGCAGGACGCAAGTCGATGTGAATTTCTGAACATGGTCCACATGGTCCTGTATCGCCCATTTCCCAGAAATTATCCTTTTTATTTCCGTTAATGATGTGGTCTTTTGGCAAATGCTTTTCCCATATAGCTGCAGCTTCATCATCACGTTCCAAGCCATCTTCCGAAGATCCTTCAAACACAGTAGCATAAAGATTGGCAGGATCAAGTTTCAATACATCAACAAGATACTCCCAAGCCCAATCAATTGCCTCTTGCTTGAAATAATCGCCAAACGAC
>CAZCEB010000112.1:0-6340 GCA_964497305.1 uncultured Muribaculaceae bacterium
CCTGTAAACGTTTATAACGAGAATAAATATCTGATGCTATATATCCAAGTGGATGACCTACATGTAATCCCGCACCTGATGGATAAGGAAACATATCAAGTACATAATACTTTGGACGACTATTATCTATTTCAGTCTTATATGTTTTATTCTCTTTCCAATATTGTTGCCAACGGCTCTCTATATCTTTATGATTATATTCCATTTTATATAATGTTTTAAGTTATTCTTTGTATTATTAAAGTCCGAGTTTTGCTGATATTTCAAGCATTCTTTGTATAGGTTTAACTGCTTTATCTGCTATATTTTTATCAACATTTACTTCAGGTGATTCATATTTCAAGCAATTATATAATTTTTCAAGCGTATTCAAACGCATAAAATTACATTCATTACAAGCACATGTTCCATCTTCAGGAGGAGCAGGAATAAACTTTTTATTTGGACATTTTTTAGTCATTTCATGAATTATACCGCTTTCAGTTGCTACGATAAATTCATTAAATTCAGAATTTACAGCAAAATTTAATAATGCTGCTGTTGATCCCACTTTATCAGCAAGACGCACTATTACATCTTTACATTCAGGATGTGCCAATATCTTTGCTTGAGGATATTGTTTTTTAAGTTCTAATATTTTTTCAACTGAAAATTGCTCATGAACATGACATGCTCCATTCCACAATTTCATTTTTCTACCTGTAATACTATTTATATAGTTTCCAAGATTTCTGTCAGGTCCAAATATTATTTTTTCATCTTCAGGAAAACTTTCAACAATTTGACGAGCATTGGTTGATGTTACCACCACATCTGTCAAAGCTTTTACTTCAGCTGATGTGTTCACATAGCTGATAACAGTGTGTCCCGGATTTTCTTTGATAAAATTTTCAAAATCTTTTGCTTGACAACTATCAGCAAGCGAACATCCTGCATTAGTATCAGGTATTAATACTTTTTTATCAGGACAAAGGATTTTAGCTGTTTCACCCATAAAACCCACCCCACACAATACAATTATAGGAGATTCTATTTTTTGAGCTATTTGAGCCAATGCAAGACTATCACCTATATAATCGGCTAAATCTTGTATTTCACCTTTTTGATAATAATGAGCTAAAATCACAGCATTTTTCTCTTTTTTCAAACGCTTGATTTCTTCTTGCAAATTTAAAGAGTTATCGATAGGTGCATCAATATATCCTTTATCGACATTCATCTTTTTATTTATTAAGTTTAGGTTTTTATAAAAATTCTATAATAACAATAATAATTACTGTAAATAACTATAATAACTTTTTAGTGATTTATTTGCTTTTTAAGTTATCAATATTTCAATAAAAGGTTATATAAAGTTTATTTACATAATTCTTTTTGAAACATAATAGATTAGCTACTTTATCAACATTATGTTTATAACATGCAAAGTTAATAACTTTACTTCATTTCTTCACTCAATAACTCAACAAAACAGTGTTTAAAATTGTAATATAGATTTATGTTAACTTTTTTGGAGTTATAATAAGACTAATTATATATCAGTTCATTTAGTAATTACAAATTTATTTATTAAAAACTCATGAAAAGTTTTTCTACACAATTTACATGTTTTCAACATTAATTGTAAACAATGAAAAAGACTTAATAATTATAAGCAAAACTAATAAATCTCATGATATCATCAAATAGACTTAAATAACTTATTTATAATGTGTTTATTTTACAATAAACTTTGAAAAATAATGTAAAAAATAAATAAAAAATTTTATGAACTTACAAATTATTTACATTTTATCAAACACATAAAATATTGAATATTAAAATAATAAGATATTTATTTACACATTGTAAATTACATTATCAACATTATTTATAATAAAAAAGCTCGCCTTTAAGACGAGCTTTAATGATAATAGATAATTATATTAAATTATTCAATTTGACGAATGAGTAGACCAGGATATAAATCTTTTCCACTTTCTTTTACAAATGTAGTAGCTCCAAAATCAGCTCCATAAGCTCCTTCTTCTGTTGCCATAAAACGATTATCCCATATTTTTGAAGGAACAGGTTTAATAACTCCAACACGTTTATATTCTATCTTACCATTTTTTTCTTGTGCTTCAAGAACTTCAAATTTAGAGTCTTTAGTAATACCCTCCTTTAGACCTATTTCTACTGTAATTGTGGGATCAACACTTACTATAGGAGATTTAATACGGAATGGTTCATGTTTTTTCTGTAAATCAGCTATATTTTCATCAATAGCTCGTTGACAAGCTTTGCGAACCATCATTAATGGTTCATCTTCATTAATACCCATGAATGATGTAGTAGATCCACTTGATTCTATTTCACCTACATATTTCATTTTAAATATATCACGATTTTCTTCAAATGCTAATCTTTTTTGTTCATTAGGCACAGAAGAGTAATAAAGTTTATAGAAAGTATTAGCCGTTTCTTCATTCCAATCAAGTTGGTAAAGACTAGTACGTATTTTTACTTTAAAACCTTTAATACTTTCAACCATATCACCCACCATATCAGATAAATCACTAAGATCTACACCTACAAATGCTCCAGCTAAAGCTCCAAAAAGTCTTAATCCGGAACCAATAGCACTACTTGTTTTAGATTTGTCCACATAGTTTATTTCATTAACAAGTAAAAATGTATTGCCTATTAATTCTTCTCCGGCATCTTCCAGCATTGCCATTCCACGAGCAGAACGTTTAGCGAGTTCTTTATCAAGTTGAGATGCATCATATAATCCCCGAGATTTAACTAAATCCAAAGAACATTCACCTGTTAATATATTACGATTAAACCATTTTGCAACTAAACGACTACCAATATAATTTTTATTAATAAAAACTTCTATAGAGTCTTGATATTTTCCTTTTTTTGCAACATTTACAACTTTAACACTAAGATTATGATCGTTGTATTTATCAGAAATAGGAATATTAAGAAATTGTTCTTTTATTTCATCTGCAAATTTTTGTTCTGTATTATTAACAAGAATACTATATACAGAACTTCTTCTATATTCTGTTTCTACTATTTCTTTTTTAGCAAAAGAGGGAATAAAACAGAATAGAATTAATATTAGTGATATTATATTTTTCATATTCTTTTAAATTATTAGAAATCCCACAAGTTATCAGTAATTTTTTCTGTTAATCTAAATTCATTACGACGATCATCAAACATTAAATTGAAACGATAAACTTCAACTTCTTGCATAGAAGACTGATTATTTTCTTTCATAATTTGATAACATTTTTCTGCCATTTCAATATTTGATAATTGACAAGGAATTATAAGTTTATCAGATGCATTGATAGCCCCTATTAAATTATTTTCATTACATACATATGCTATATTTTCTAAATTAAAATTATAAGCATCGGTATATCCTTTTGTAAATAATTTATTATTAGCAATATCTAAACCATACCATAAACCAGATTTTTTTACCCAAGAATAGGTGGGATTATCCATATTACGAGCTTTGATATCTTCCCATTCACATTTTATGATATTTAGATCTTTGTTATTAATTTCTCCCCATCCTTTTTGTGTTTTAACTAATGCGGCACCATTTTTAAATGATTTTGCATCTAAATATTTAGATGCAATGGCATATTGCCCCATGCAATTTAAATAACCAAATGTTCCATTTGAATTTTCTTGTGCACACATTAAATATTCACTAACAGGAAGAATTAAGTTATATGATGGACTAATAATTTCAGTACCATTTTTATTAACTAAACCATATGCCCCACGTTTAACAATATAGGTATTTTCTTTTGGAGGTAAAATAAAGTTATATTCTGCTGATATCTTTTCTCCATCAGTATTAATAAGATATTGTATATCATCATTAATAATTACAGCTACTCCGTTTTTAAAAGGAGATATACCTGAAGCATCAATCCATTTTTTTAACATTAATTGTTTTGTTTTTATATTGAAATAATTAACTTGAAGTTTTTTACTTTTTTCTTGTGCTACAGGTACAAGATTTTCAGTAGGAAGATAGGCAATTGCATATTTTCCAGGTTCCAAAATTATATCACCAAACTCATTTATAATACCTATTTTATCGTTACGATTTGTTCGAGCTGAACGCCAATCAAAAGCCATTATTTCATTATAATTATTAGAAACAGCAAAGAACCTATTTATTGGCATTTCTATTGTTGAAAATTTTTCAGGAGAAATAAATTTATAGGCAAGAAGATCATAATTTCCACATTCTTTCATTAGGTTATAATCTTCTTTAGGCATTTGAGAAATAAATCTTTCAAGAAGAACTTTTAATGAATCTTTAGCATATGTATGACTTTTACTTAAATTATTATTATTTTCTCGCACATTCCATGCATTTTTCAATATTTTTTTAGCTTTATCAGTATATTCTTTAGAATCAATAATATTAGCTAAAAAAGGATTAGCTTCAATAGGTGTGTGAGTAAATGTACCAATCATTTTATATTTGGCAGGTATTATTAACTCACCTTTACGATTATATACACCAAACTTACCTCCTACAATTTTTTTAGAATTAGTTTTATCAAATTTGCCTCCTTCGTTAACCCAGCAAAAACCTTGTTCATTAAAAGTTCCTATAGCAGAATATAGACAAGGAATAAATAATTGGTAATTAGTATCAATATATCCAAATTTATCTCCTTTTTTAATGTGAGCAAGTCCATCTTTGAATGCACCTATTTCATCATATTCGCATTTGAGAACTATATCTCCATTTCGATTGATATAACCCCATTTTCCACCGGATGTGAGCAAACCTTCTTCTATTTTTCCTCCAATAGCAACCTTGCAATAATTTCCTTCCCATGTACGCATTTCAGAGTATTGAATCTTAATAACTTCTTTTCCTGAAGAATTAATATATCCCCATTTATCACCCTTACGCACTTTAGCTCGTCCATCAATAAAAGCGGAAACTTCTTTATAATCATGTTTAATTACTACGTTTCCATCGCTGTTAATATATCCCCATTTTCCTTTATCGTTTTGGTTAGGGATTAGATCTTGTGAATAAGCGTTTATCCCAATCATAAAGATTGAGATAAACAATAGATATAATTTTTTCATATATATTTAAATGAGTATTATAAATTTTATTCTAACCACATGAGGTTGGTTGTAGTTTCTTTTTGTCCGTTACCGAAAGCAACACCCACAGCACGAGCTGCTTCGATTTTGCGTTTTTCGATATCAACCTCATTATTATATTTTTCTTTCATTTCAAAGTCCCAATTTTCTTTGACTATTTTCTTTATTTCATTGTGCAAAGAAGTTGCTTCGCCATAGCAAGAAGCATCAGGATCTATCTGAACAAGAAATGCAAATGCTTTTTTTGCTCCATATTCATCGGGAGATGTAGCCCAAGCTGCTTTAGCTTGAGAAAGAAGCATTTGTCCTTCATAATTTATATATTTGCTATATATAGAAAGAATAAGTTCATTAGCTTCATTATATCCTGTACAACATTCCGGAATAGTTGCAACAATGCTTAATGCTTCATCATAGTTGCGTAATGCTGATGCTTGTTGAGCTTTTTTTATGAGATTAGGATATTCTTTATTATAATAGTCAATAATTTTTTTCGAACCTTGTTCAACAAACTTTTGCAATTGGTTATTTTTTCCGTTAAGTTGACGAAATGCGTTTACAAAAGCTCTTGTTTCGCTTGTTCCTGCACCTCGCAATTCATAGTTTGTTGTTGCATAAATTTTTTGACTAATATTGTCTCCAATATATAGGGTTAAAGTAGAGTGTATTACATGATTCATTGGAGGTCCTGCAACGACATCTTTATAGAGATGAGATATTTTTCCTGTAACAAAGAAGCGGTCAAGATCAGGATTTGCAGTTACACCTGTTGCTGTAATTGCTGTAGACAATCGAGACATGAGCATATCGTTTACTTCATCGGGTATTTCTTCCCCTTGTGTAACAGGAGCTACCATTAAATGTATATCACATTGAGCAGAAGCAATATTTACTCCTATTAATGATATAATGGCAGATGCTAATATATGTTTTAGAATTTTCATTGTTTTATTTAGTTAAGTTTGTATATATTATTTTTCGCCAATAATCAGGATAGCTTTTCCCAATCCTTTGGTTACTAATTTTGAGGTCATATTATAAGGAGTCTTGCGTAGATATTTGCGTAGCTCTGAAGCAAAATGACGAGTGTCCATAGGCATTCCGTTTTCACGATAGAGAGGAATTCTTACTTGTTCAAACACCATCATATCTTCTGTTGCATCGGTGAGACTATAACGATGGTTAACAG
>CAZCEB010000113.1:0-6137 GCA_964497305.1 uncultured Muribaculaceae bacterium
CTTCCTTCATCTGAGCATCAGACAAAACGGGAGTTAAAATGAAAACGGTTTCGTAATGATTCATGTTGTTTAACTTTGAATTGATTAATTAATATGTTAAAATCGGGTGCAAAGATAATACTTTTTTTGCTATTATGCAACACCTTGTTTCCCATAGAAATAAAAGTAGCGACAATTTTATAATGTCGCTACTTTTGGTTATTGTAAAAACAGATTAAATAAATCAATCAATATTATTTCAAAACAATACTTTCAGAAATAGAGTTGTCGTTGTTTTGTGCATTGATAACATATACTCCACATGGAAGATTGTTAAGGTCAATTGACTTAGTGTCGCAGGCAGTAGCAACTAATACTCCGGCTGTAGAATAAATATTTACTACGTCAGCGACGTTAGATAAAGTCGCAATGCGGTTAATGACTTTTACAGAGAGCGCCTTTGTTATTTTTGCCTCAATATTGCTTGTTGATGTTGCATCGGAAATGCGATAAGCTGCAAGACCATTATTCGGAACATATATAAATAATGTCATAGAGCCATCGGCATTATTTGTTGTAGCTGGTATTGCTCCAAAGTATGGGTTGCTATTATTCCCAAGCCCATTTTGCGGAATTTTCCACAATATTTCCATTGTTGAGAAATTGAAATTATCTGGATTATGAACTACGGCAAAGTCGAAATAATTGGCAGAATTATCATTATATGCATATATATATAATGGTTTTCCTGCAACTTCACCGGTACACATTCCTGCTCCTAACATACCGTCAGGCTTAATAGCTGTATTTGAATCAAAATTATCAGATAGTATTGCTGATGATGAGCCATAATTATATAAAGTGGGATATGACTCAGATCCATCAACAATTATTCGAGTATCATCAACTGGCATTACACGAGGTGCGCTACCAAAAGATGATGCTGATGTAGGATAATAAGAATTAGCATCACGATATACTACTGACCATGTGTCTGATGAACTGCGAGTCCAACAGTATATGCGTTTACGATAGTCGTATCGAGCAAATGAAGGTCCGCTTGTTTTGTAAGCCGAAGAGGTCGCTGCAGCTCCATAAACTTTTGCTCCTGCTTGAGTTATATCTCCATAGACCATGCAGTGGTCCATACGAATAGAAATGCTGCTAAGAGAAGATTCAAATACGCGTGTTGTCGCTCCGGTGTTAATATCTACAGTACAAATAGTCATCTGTCCTGAAGTGCTGAATGATGTTGCTATATTGCTTATGCAAAGATGACCACCACCATCAACAAACACGTCATTACATGGATATACTAAAGAATAACCGTTAGATAATGTTAGATAATCACCGGTAAGAGCAATTGTTCTTAAATATGTTCCTGTCTCGCCATCGAATTCAAGTAGATAGCCTGCTCCGCTCGCACGTTCTGAAATATAAACCTTACCATTGAGAGTTGCCATACCACGTTGGTCGCGACCTAATTGTTCATGGAGATTTGATGTTGCAATAGAGCTAATCCACAAGTTTTCTATCTTTAAACCGGAAACAACATCATAAGTACCCCCATCGGGTTGATTTGTTGATGGTCCCGGATCAATTGTTGTAGTTGGAGTAACAAATGATTCAATTGCTGAAGTTGAACTGCTGTAGCCACTTTTTGATGCGGTTACACGCCAATAGTATTTAGCGCCTTCGTTTAGGCTTAAATTAGACGAAGAATAACTGTTTGAAGTAGTTTCGACTGTTTGCATTATTGATGCAAATGTTGCCACTACAGATAGTTCAAGCGTGTATGTAGCTCCTGAAATAGAGCTCCAATTAAATGTGAATCCATCTTCAACAGTAGCTCCACCAATAGGGCTATAGAGTGTTACTGTTGATAGGGACTCCATTGGTGTTGTAAATGCTCGAGCCGCAGTTGTAGAGCTGTTATATCCGCTAACAGCAGCTTTAACACGCCAATAATAAGTAGTATTAGGAGCAAGACTGAAGTTGTTGGAAGAATAGGATGTTGCTGTAGTTGTTGCTGAAAAATCAACGGAAGAGAATGTTGATGATGTTGATATTTCAAGCGTATATGTAGCTCCTGAAATTGTGCTCCAAGAGAAATTAAACTCATTAGAAACAGTTGCGTCTGCAGATGGAGAGGTTAATGTTACGGCATCAAGATTTGGAGAAGCAGTTTTAAATGAATAGGTTGATGATGTCGAACTATTATATCCATCCTTTGCCGCTTTTACTCTCCAATAATAAGTCGTTCCATCTAATAGAGTGAAATTGTTAGATGAGAAAGATGTAGCAGTTGTCGTTGCTGACATTATCCCGCTTGTAAATGTAGTATTTGTCGCAATTTCAAGCGTGTAGGTTGCACCTTCAATTGCGCTCCAAGAGAAATTAAATCCACTGGTAGTTGTAGCTCCGTTTGAAGGTGCTGACAATGTTACAGATGAAAGGTCTTCTGTTGGTGTGCTTGTTGTGCCGGAGTAAGTTAATTTGTATGCGGCAATACCATTATTTGGAGAGTATATAAATAATGTCATAGAACCATCTGAGTTGCTTATTGTCGCGGGTTGTGCTGAAACATAATTGTTGCTTTCTGAACCAAGACCTGCCGATGGTACAGTCCAAAGTTCTTCCATTGCAGAGAAACTGAAATTAGAGGGATTATGTACAACTTTAAACGCAGTAGGGGTAATAGCAGAAACATATGCGAATATGGGCTTGTCTGCAACAGTACCTGTGCATAATCCATTCCAATTGTCAGCAGTAGGAGCAATAGATGAGTTATTAGCGAAACTATCATTTAATGTCGCTGTTCCTGATGCATTGAAAGTGTATAGCGTAGGAGCAGAGTTGTGTCCATCGAGGACAAATTGAGTTGTAGAGATGGGCATAATGCGAGGAGCTGTACTATTGGTTGTAGCAGCTGTTTCTGCATTTGTATAATAAGAGCCAATAGATGTATATGCTACAGTCCATGTGCCGGAGCTTGAACGAGTCCAACGATATACATAATTGCTGTTTGCTGCAGCTGCCCACACCTGACCTCCGGTAGAGGTTATATCTCCAAATGCAGCAGCATAGTCAATGCGAGTTGCATTTGAATGTGTCGCTTCAAAAACTCTAGTAGTAACACCGGTAGATAGATTTACGGTACATACAGTCAATGGTGCAGTTGAGCTATTTAATGTCATGTTACTGATACATAAGTTTCCCGCTCCATCAACAAAGATGTCGTTACATTTATAACCCAATGAAGTGCCACTTGAAGATGTTGCATAGTCCCCGGAAAGAGTGATAGAACGGAGATACTCTCCGGTCTCGCCACTGAATTCATAAATATAACCATCTCGATGGATGATGTATAGATTGCCATTATAGGCAGTCATTGAACGTTGGTCGCCTCCAAGTTGTGATGGGAAGTTAGATGTGTTGACTGAATATATCCAAAGATTTTCAATTGAGAAATTATTTATTGAATTATATGTTGCTGGATCTTTTGCCAGAGTGGTGGTGCTACCTGAACTGCTACCATCATTGTATGTAGTAAATGAGCCTACCCATGAGGTGGAACCTACATATCCGTCTTTAGTAGCTTTTACGCGCCAATAATATGTTGTCCCAGCTACAAGATTGAAAGATGTAGATGAAACTGTTGTTTCTGTTGTCGTTTTAGAGAAATTTACAGTTGAAAAAGTTGAAGATGTCGAAATTTCAAGAGTATAGGTTGCACCATCTATAGCATCCCATGTAAAATCAAAGGTTTCAGCAGTAGTTGAACCATCTGTCGGTGTGTATATTGTTACTTGTTCAAGTTGCTCAATTGTAGAACCACTCCCGAGCCATGTTACGGTGTATTCGTTACTGTGACGGTCAACAATAGACACTCCAAGTTGGTAGCCAGATGTGTATCCACTCACGTCAAATGTTGTACTATATGGGTTGCCTATAAGATATTCTGATGAAACATCGGTTCCGGGGGTTGTCCCATTCGGAACGGCATATACTGCATATCGCATATTGTCAACTCCTGTCCATGAAAGGGTTGTTCCGGAAAGGGCCATGTTTGTTACGACGCCGGGATCACTTGCGCTTTTCCATGTCATAGTCGGTTGCAAAGCTTTGTTTTGGAATTTATTTGCAAGCAGATATTCTCCAAGTCCTTGATATTTAGAAGAAAAATATCGAGAGTCAAATAAAACAGCTCCGGGGGCGTTTAAACCATCATAATCGCGATTTAGTTGTACCTGAGTTGCAATTTCAGACCAAAATGTGGTTGTGTTTGTTTCTCCAATAGGTTCGAGGTCTTGGCTTGAATAAAAATGGCGACCAAATACATTGGCACAAGCATTACTCCACCAATTAATAAGTTTTTCGTATGGGTTTGTGTCGTGATAAGTTTCCCAGTAGCATTGAGGCGAGATGAAATCAATGGTACCTTCATTAAGCCAAGCTAAAGGATCAGAATAAATACCATCATATTGCCAGTCGCTCATTCCACTGACAAGACTTGTACTAATACCATATTTAGAAGCTGATTTATATGCTACACCGGCAGGAGCAATACCAAATTTTACGTAAGGTTTTGTTGATTGAATCATGTTATAAACCTTGCGTACCATAGTATTTACATTCTCACGACGCCAATCGGCTTGAGATAAAGAGCTGCCGGATGATTTCCATAAATCATAGTCATATCCTGAGCCTGTTGGGGTTCCATTTGTGTAGAAATAGTCATCAAATACGATGCCATCGACGTCATAGTTGGTGATTATTTCTTTACATATATCAACGATGCGTTGTTGAACCTCTTCTAACCCCGGATTTAAAATTACATAAGTGCCATATGTCAATAGCCAATCGGGATGATCTTTTCGGTAATCAGAAGTCCCCCATGCTCCTGCTGAAGATTCATAACGATAGGGATTGATCCATGCATAACATTCCATGCCACGCTTATGACATTCGGTAACCCAATATTCGAGAGGATCGTATGATGGAGCGCTTCCTCGAGATCCTGTTAAATCAGATGACCATGGTTCATAACTTGAATTATACATGGCATCACTTCTGCCACGCACTTGAAAATATAATGCATTAAAGTTACATTCATGCATCTTTTCAATAATGGAAAGAGCTTCTGCTTTTTGAGACGCAGCTACAGATGTTCCGGTGCCATAGGTTGTCGGCCAACAAAGACGATACACTGTACTAATCCACGCTGAACGATGCTCGCGTTTTGGTGTAGTTGCTGCCTGAACGGGAATAGCTAAAATGAAAGCTAAGATGGTTAGAGTCAGGTTAAGAATTTTCACGATTCATGAATTTAAGTTATTTATTATTGTTATTTTTCAGGTATAGCTATGATGGAATACATCTTCGCAAAATTACAAAAAATATATCAATATACAATAATAAATTACTTGTGGATTATTGATGTATAGTGGGTTGGAACTTGGTTTATAAGCTAATAGTTCGATGCCATCAACAAAATTGAGCTATTAGTTTAAAAATATGAAATATTTAATTTTGTTGTACCTTAATTGTTTTGTATTGTAGTTGTAATGGTATTTCCCGATGAATGTGCTGATAGCTCAGGTGCGTATTGACTTTGGATAGAAGCAATTCCGCTTGAATATGAGCCTGAATTATTGACATATACCTCGTATGTAAGTAGATATGTCCCTTTTGGAAGGTGGTTTACGAAAATATTAGTTGTGGCATCACGATTTTCGCGGTAAAAGTAGATGCCTTCAGTAAAGATAGGGACCGGTAGTTGCTCTATAGGTTCAAAGCACGCAGCTCGATTGTCAATTATAGCAACATAATCCATATCTCGTGTTGTTTTAATTACTAATTCTATTTTTACTTTGTCTCCAACATTCAATTTATCGGCAGTTTCCCATTTAATTCCTTCTGGTGTAGAAATTTGTCGATAGATATTTTTCTCTATTGATGCAGCATCACATGAAATGGCTTTAATGGTCCTGTTCTCTTGTGTGTATTGATAGTATATTGATCCCCATGATGGCGTTTTTGATGGCTTGATAATGGATAATGTTGCCTCTCGTGGGAGTATATAAGAGATATTTTCACGAAAATATCCGGTAACATTTTCAAAATGAGATGGAGTAATAGTATTGTCGTTGATTTTT
>CAZCEB010000114.1:0-6113 GCA_964497305.1 uncultured Muribaculaceae bacterium
ACGAGACGAACGTCCAATAGTTGCAAGATTATATTTAAATAGAATTAAAAAAGGTATGATGTTGCAAGCTGATCCGACAGTAAAATTTGCAGTAGGCGATTTCTCGTTGCGTCGCATTACTCGTAAACATTTGGAGATAAATTCGCCATATAATACCTATAAAAATATTGGTTTGCCCCCCGGACCTATTCGCATAGTGGAAAAAGCTACGCTTGATGCTGTATTAAATGCGCCACAGCACAACTATATCTATATGTGTGCAAAGGAAGATTTCTCAGGTCGCCACAACTTTGCGGTAGATTTTGCCACTCATCAACGTAATGCAGCAAGATATCAAGCCGAACTAAATCGACGAAAAATATATAAATAACACCTAAAATTATTTATGCTATGAAAAAGGAAAAAGATTCAGATCTTGTAGTATTAAAAGAATACTATTCTGATGCCGAGGCTTATATTGATAAGGGTGTATTGGAAACCAATGGGATTCCTTGTGCTATCAACAATGAGATAATGTCATCGGTTTATCCAATAACAGTAACATCATTAGGCTCTATTCGTTTGCTTGTATTTTATCGTGATTTAGAAACAGCAAAATCATTGCTCAATCTTTGATTTTATAATATATTCATTATAATAGGCAAGCAATAATGTCGTTAATGGCAGGGCGATGATGAGTCCCATGAAACCGAGTAGTGAGCCCCACACCGACAATGATAGAAGTATGATTGCCGGATTAAGTCCCATGCTTTTGCCCATTATCTTAGGCACAAGATAAAAATCTTGTATTACTTGAACGATGGCATATACAGCCATGCATGCTCCAAAAATGCTCCAAAAACTGCTCCCGGTTTCTGCAGCATATATCAAGCATAGCATTGTTGTTGGAACAATTGATATGAGCTGCAAATAAGGCACCATGTTAAGTAACCCTATGAAAAGTCCAAGTACAATTGCAAGAGGCATGTCTATGATGACAAATCCTATGCAGAACAATATCCCGACTAAAAAGGCTACTAATGCTTGTCCTCTAAAGTAGTGATTCATGCTTGTCTTGATGTCGTTTCCTATTTTGAAGGTTATTTTTCGATATTTAGGAGGCACGAGATGCTTAAACCCTATCATGAGTTTGTCATAATCGAGCATAATGAATATCAAATACAAAAAGACAATAAACCACCCGACAGCTCCCATTATTACATCAACACCACTACTTAGGAATGAAAAAGTATTTTCAATTACATACATCCAATCTTGTCGAGTGAGAAGAGATGCGATGTAACCAAAGTCAATATTTCTTTTAAGAAAGTTATTTACACTATCAGGTAATATTGCAATGTTGTCTGATTGGGTATAATTTTTTAGTAATACAGCAAGATGACTACACTCTTCAAAGATGAGAGGAATTAAGAAATAACCCAATAGTCCAACTACTATAATTGCTTCAAAAAGTGTGATAAAAATAGAAATGGCTCTACCTTTCAGATGAAATAATTTGCGGTTAAATTGTACAAATGGCTCAAATATGTATGCAATTAAACATGCCACACAAAAAGGAAGCAATACACTTTTGAGGGTATTTAGTATCCAGAACAGACCGACTAATATAGCAATGCTAATAATAATGCGCACCACGCGATCAAAAGTATATGGTTGAGACGAGTTCATAATTTTTATGTATAAAAAGATTAGGTTACGAATTTAGTGAAAAATTTTTATCAAATATATGTTTTGCGTAACTTTGTGCTGATATTGAATTAATAATTAACCAATCATATTAAAATGACAGAAAAATTAAAAATTGCCTTGAATGACAAGGCTTGGGCTCGTTGGACGGCATTGTTGCTTCTCGCAATGGCAATGTTTTTCAGCTATATTTTCATGGATATCCTTTCTCCCATAAAGGATTTGATGCAGTCAACACGAGGCTGGGACTCAACAGCATTTGGAACGATGCAAGGTTCTGAAACATTTTTGAACGTATTTGTATTCTTCTTGATTTTTGCAGGTATTATTCTTGATAAAATGGGAGTGCGTTTTACTGCACTACTATCAGGAGTGGTGATGCTAATAGGTGCAGTAATCAATTGGTATGCAGTAACAGAAATGTTTATTGGTAGTGGATTGGAAATGTGGTTTACCAATAATCTTAACTATATACCCGGATTTGACGAATTGGGAATTTCTCCATTCTATGAAGGTATGCCGGCTTCAGCAAAGTTTGCTGCTGTTGGGTTTATGATATTTGGCTGTGGCGTGGAAATGGCAGGTATCACAGTCAGTCGTGGTATTGTAAAATGGTTTAAAGGTCGTGAAATGGCATTGGCAATGGGTTCAGAAATGGCTCTTGCTCGTTTAGGTGTGGCAACATGTATGATATTCTCTCCTGTTTTTGCAAAGTTGGGAGGAGATATCGATGTATCTCGCTCTGTTGCATTTGGGGTTGTACTATTGATGATTGCTCTCATCATGTTTATTGTTTATTTCTTTATGGACAAGAAACTTGATGCACAAACAGGCGAAGCCGAAGAAAAAGATGATCCATTTAAATTAAGCGACTTAGGCAAAATCCTCAAAAGTAGCGGTTTTTGGTTGGTAGCATTGCTTTGTGTATTGTATTATTCAGCAATATTCCCTTTCCAAAAATATGCAGTAAATATGTTGCAGTGTAATTTGTCTTTTACAGAGGTTTCTGCTGATTCTTTTTGGGCAACAAACACAGTAACAATCATTCAGTACATAATAATGTTGGTCGTTGCAGCAAGTGCATTTGCCAGCAACTTTACAAAAAACAAGGGAATGAAATCAGGATTGTTGATTTTGTCGGTGATTGCTTTGGTCGTTTTCTGTTACATGGGTTACATGCGTCAAAGTGCCGAAACGGTATTTGCTGTATTCCCATTGTTGGCAGTAGGGATAACTCCTATACTTGGAAATTATGTAGATCACAAGGGTAAAGCTGCATCAATGTTGATTTTGGGCTCAATATTGTTGATAGTGTGCCACTTGACATTTGCATTTGTGCTTCCTATGTTTAAAGGAAGTCCTATTGGTGGTGTAATTATTGCATATGTAACAATTTTGGTGCTTGGTTCAAGTTTCTCTCTTGTTCCTGCATCGTTGTGGCCAAGTGTGCCAAAATTGGTAGATGCCAAGATTATAGGTAGTGCCTATGCATTAATTTTCTGGATTCAAAATATAGGATTGTGGTTATTCCCATTGCTTATAGGTAAAGTTCTTGATAAGACAAATACTGATTTGGTTACTGAAGTGGCAAATGGAACTATTTCTCCGGCTCAAGCGGCAACGCTATATGATTATACCGCTCCTCTTGTAATGCTTGCTTCGCTCGGTGTCGCAGCACTCATTATAGGATTTATTTTGAAAGCTGTTGATAAGAAGAAAAAACTTGGTCTTGAAGAGCCCAATATTAAGTAATTCATAGTAAATTGCTATATGAAAAATAAGTCGCTGTAAAAAGCGACTTATTTTTTGTTTAAAATGGTTTGCGATATTTGTCTGACGCAGAATCTTCGAGAATACTGAGATAGGAGCTATATCGAGATTGAGATATGCGAGAATCATTAAGCGCTTCAAGTACAGCACAGCCAGGCTCGTGAGTGTGAGTACAATCGCCATATCGGCAATCGTGAGAAATCTCAAAAATTTCCGGAAAGAAATGCGCCACCTCGTGTTTGTCAAAATCAATTGTTCCAAACCCTTTCACTCCCGGAGTGTCAATTATGTAACCTGAATTGTCATAAAGAGGAAACATCTCCGAAAATGTAGTTGTGTGCATTCCTGTATCGTGAGTTGACGAAATCTCGGCAGTGCGCAATTCAAGTCCTGGTATAAGAGAGTTGATAATAGATGATTTTCCAACGCCTGAATTGCCGGAGAATAACGAAATCTTGCCATGTAACATTTCTTTCAGAATGTCTATCCCTTTTCCTGTTAATGCTGAAACTTCCAAGACTTTATATCCAATGGAACGATATAAATAAGATACAGCATCAAGTAACTCTTTATCTTCATCTTCAGTGAGAATGTCAATTTTGTTTATGACAATTACTGCAGGAACTCGATAGGCTTCAGCAGTTGCAAGAAATCGGTCAATAAAAGTTGTCGATGTAGCAGGGTGTGCGAGTGTTACTATGAGAAAAGCAATATCGACATTTGCTGCAATTATGTGCGATTCCTTTGATAGATTGCTCGCACGACGTATTATGTAGTTTTTGCGTTGTTCTATAGCGGTAATAAACGCGGTCCCATCAGATGCTTCTTGTGATAGTGTAACATAGTCTCCAACAGCAACAGGATTAGTCGTGCGAATTCCTTTCAGACGGAAATTTCCTTTGATTTTGCAATTAATCTCCCTGTCGTCATTGGTCTTGACAACATACCAACTACCTGTGTTTTTTATAACAATGCCTGATTTCATATTGATTATATAGCACAAATATACGAAAAAATACATTTTTATGCGCATAAGAGTTTGCATATTTATGAAAAAATTGTAATTTTGCACCCGAATTTAGATATTTGAATTAATTTATAAACAAAACACTACTACACAATGAATGTAGAAACAATTGGTACATGGGCAGGTCTTGTATGGAATGCTCTAAATGAAACAGAAGTTTTAGGTAACAAAGAAATTAAGAAAGTAACAAAACTTAAAGACAAAGAACTTTATGCTGCTATCGGTTGGTTGGCTCGTGAGGGTAAACTTAACATCGCAGAAAGCGAAGATGGTAAAGATTTAGTTCTTTCTCTCGTTAAGTAATTATAAACTCTATGCTATACAGAGGGCGGAATAATCATTCCGCCCTCTGTTTTTTTATTCACCTATTTTGTAAAATAATTTGGCTCTGGTGGGGTCTGCTCCAAGTTTAATGGCATGTTGCAGATCGGCTTCGGCATCATCGGTGCGATATCGCAATTTGTTCAAATATGCTCTATAAAGATAGAATTCAGCGTCATTTGGATTTATTTTCAACCCCTCGGCGATGTCAGCCGAGGCTTCGCTCAATTGTTTTGTGAGAAGATAACAAGCAGCCCTGCCACTATAATATTCTATATCGGGATTTATGTTTATAAGCTTTGTGTATTGGATAATGGCATCTAAAGGTCTATTTGTTGCTGAATATAAAGCTGCCAACCCTATAGCCGTATTCTCGCTGTCGGGATCAAGAACTTGCAAAATCGCAAAATCCTTTTTTGCGGTAATCGTATCTCCACTATACACCGACATAATTCCACGCATGAAACGTGGCTCAATGGCGGTAGAATCAATTTCTAAAATGAGCGAATAATCGTTATAGGCTTCCGATGAACGTCCCATCGCGTTAAGTACTTTTGCGCGATTGTTTAGAACTGTTACTGACGCCGGAGCTATGCGATGGGCATCGTTTAATATGGCAAGGGCAAGAGAATCTTCACCGGCATTTAGTCTCACAATTCCGAGATTTGACATTAATAGAACGTTGGTGGGATTTCCCGGCTCAAGCCTCATTGCGCTTTCAAGGTGAGCAGCAGCATCATACCATCGCTCTTCCAAGATTGCTTTATCGGCTTCACCCACAAAATTCAGATATGCCGAATGGTCTTGCTCTTGTGCAATAATTTTAATTGCACAACACACAAATATAATTGGAATAATATATTTTGCCATCATTAAATCATGTATTTTGAGTTGAAAATGCTTTATATAATATATAATAAAGATATAACAATATAATTATGTAGTGAAATTTGTTTTTATCTCGCAAAAATAATCTTTTTTTATGACATAATGATTTTTATACTCCGAGACAATATTGGCTTTACATTGATTTTATTTGGTAATTTTTGTTACAGGTATTATCTTTGCTGAATAAAAATGCGTATTGGCGCAGAAATATTCAGTGGTATATGGAGGTAAAACGTGATTTATATCTAAACAAACTCATTCGGAGTATGCACAACGGAATGATAAAGGTTGTTACTGGAATTCGTCGTTGTGGTAAGTCGTATTTGTTATTTAATCTGTTTAGTAACTATCTGAAAGAACAGGGAGTAGATGATGAACATATAATCAAAGTCGATTTAGAAGACCGTCGCAACAAGAAACT
>CAZCEB010000115.1:0-6066 GCA_964497305.1 uncultured Muribaculaceae bacterium
TAAAAGACCCTTGTTGTCCAAGAGCGTGTTTCCCAATGTAGGGTTGCCATCCCTCTTTGGAAAGAACATTCATTGCTGCATCAACAAAATTGGGGTTAACAATTCCGGCAGGAGAAACGATTGCGATTTTATCTCCGGGATTGAGAGGTTTGGGGTATATGATTGTTTCGCTCATTTAGGCTAATTTACTTGAACGTCAATTCCATTGGCTCGGAATATGTCGGCAATAGCATTTAATTCTTCTACCGGGACTTTCTCGAGAGCTTCTTCTGGAGTTTTGCGGTCAATAGAGTATAACATCACCTCACGAGGATTAATGCGCTTATAGGCTTTTAAAAGGGCTTCAATTTCTTCCTTAGTCGTGTTGTCAACACGTTTTCCGTTATGATAGCCCCTAAGCATCATAGTTTGCACAATACATTGTTTTCCAAATTGAGCTATTTCTTCGATAACGTTTTCGGAGGTAAATGATGGATTTGCCGGTTGATCAATGAGTCTCATGGTCTCGGTTATGGCAGAATCGAGTTTCAAGATGTTATTGTCTACTTTTTTCAAGGCAGAAACAACTCGATTATCTCCAAGTCGGGTGGAATTGCACAAAACGCTGATTTTCACATTTGGGAAATATTTATCTCTTAATGCGATAGTGTCATCAATAATTCCTTCAAATTCAGGGTGTATTGATGGTTCTCCGTTTCCTGAAAATGTGATTACATCAAGTTGTTCTCCGTTATCATACATTTTCTGTAGTTTTTCCTCAAGTTGAATATATACATCTTCCCGTTTTGGTAGCCCTGAAGTCCCGGCTCCTTGAGAGTTATATCCGGCTTCGCAATATATACAATCAAATGTACAAATTTTGCCATCGATGGGAGATAAATTAATGCCGAGAGAAGTCCCTAAACGACGGCTGTGGATGGGACCGAATATTGTAGAATGAAAAAGAATAGTAACCATTGCAAATTAGTGTTTAGATAAAAGATTGTTGCATAGTTCGATATATTTATTTGCTATAATGTCTCCGGCAAAACGTTTATGCACTTCTTCATGTTGTGAATTTCTGTCGGGAGCATTTTCTATTGCCCATGCGATACCATCGGCAATACTTTCCGGAGATTTATATTCTGCAATGTAGCCGGTCTTTTTGTGGTCGATAATATCTTTTTGCCCTCCTTTCCCAAATGAAACAGGAACACATCCTGCTGCTTGTCCCTCAATTAGAGTGCCGGGAAGAGTTTCGTAAAGAGATGTTGATAAAACCACTTTAGAACAAGCATATACCTGACGAAGAATTTTGGCATCATTTACAACTCCAATGTAACTATGGGATAATTTAATTTGTTGGAGTAAGGATTTATTGCGTATATCTCCAAATAATACTATGGTACATTCCTCTGCGAGATCGGGATATTTTGTTGTAAAGATATTTAATGCTTCGATTGCCATATCAAATCCTTTTATCGGATCATCTAATCGGGCTGCTCCCATAATAATAATGTTTTTGGAATAATCGATTCCAAGAGTAGAGACAGGGGCAGTGGGGCTTGTCATGTAAAATTCAATAGGAAATGCATTGTGGATGACTGATACCGGTTTCTCACGTAGTAGAGAACTGTTTTTGCAACACTCAGCAAGCCAATTGCTTACGGCAACAAAATGGATGTTGGTTTTGTCATATAGATTTTTTTTCTTTATCCATGTTTTGTGCGATAGATCATTGCGTGATGATAAAAAGTGGAGATATGGACAATTGCCACATTGTTTGGTATAATTATCACACTCATGAGCGTGGTGGCATATTCCGGTAAGGCACCACATGTCATGCATAGTCCATATAATTGGTTTTCCAAGAGCTGATAATCGTTCGATTCCATCTAAGGACAACATTCCTTGATTAATCCAATTCAAAGCTATAACATCGGCATCCCTTACCCAAGGATGTTCTTCGAGATGTAATCCTGTGTTTGCAATAGAAACTTTAAAAAGATCTTTTTTACTAAATCCGTTCTGAAGGAATATGCAACCTCTTTCTGCAAGAAACAATGCAGAACGTTTATTCCTATGGCATGCTTCAACAACGTTTTTATCTTCACTTGATTTTACAAACGTTATCATGCGTGCGTCAACACCAGCTTTGCGAAGAGCTTGCATTAGTCGGAATGTAACAATAGCAGCTCCTCCGAGCCTATCACTATGGCTTATTAGAGTTACTTTTAGAGGTTTCATTTAGTCTTTTTATTTGTTTCTGCAAAATTAATAGAAGAACTGATGTCGACAAGATTGATTTCATTTAAATTTAACCTTGCACATAAATATTCTGATAGTTTCTGACGTTGTTCGTCATTTATTCTTGTTGAAAATTCTATCAGTGCGAGGTTTATAGAGTCAAGTCGAGATGTTTTAATATCACTGAAAACGGCTTTTGTTATAGCCAATTCATTGATTTGTGGAAATAATATTTTTATTTCAGGAGCTATTGTTGCACTCAAAGAATCATTATAGTTGTATTTAGTAATAATCTTCTTTAGCGAATCGATGGATGCTTGTTGATGGTTAATAGTTGTTTGTGTAACTTGGTAAATATCATGCAACATTGTTGAGGATAAGTTTTTGGTGTCAATTGAACCATAGGCATCTCCTTGAATGATGTTGAGTTTTGTCCCAGCAAGTCCAAATCGGGGTAATTGAGCCGTTAATGCAAGTTGTAAAGAATCGATAGGCAAGACTTTTCCTATTAAAGTTATATTTATGATTTTTTCTCCGTCTATATTTTGTGTTTTATAGTTTAACACTTGTGTTGAGGGGAAATTAAACTCCGCATTTATGAATTGGCTTGTGCGTGTGGCAAAGTTGTTTTCACGCACCATTGTATAGGTTAAATATATGCTTGGCAACATTGTGAGTATTGCAAACCAATATACTGTGTGTCGCACTTTTTTTGCTTTCTGTTCATCTACAAAATTTTTAGGAGTGTATTTCATGAGTTTTACTCCAATTGTAGTTGCAAAAGCAATATATATTGAGTTTATAAGGAAAAGATAAAATGCGCCTGCAAAATAATGCCATTGCCATGTTGCAATACCATATCCAGCAGTACACAGTGGAGGCATGAGTGCTGTTGCAATGGCTACACCGGGAATAACATTCCCTTTACTGCGACTTCCTATTGCTAAAATTCCTGCTGCACCGCCAAATAATCCGATTAAAACGTCATAGATTGTTGGAGAGGTACGTGCCAATAATTCAGAATGTCCTTCATTGACAGGCGAAATTAGAAAATAGATTGTTGATGCTATTACGCTAAATCCTGCCGCCATAGCAAGATTGCGCACAGAGCGTTTAATCAAATCAAAATCAAGAATTCCCACACCTAATCCCAAGCCGATTATGGGACCCATCAATGGAGAAATGAGCATCGCTCCTATTATTACGGCTGTCGAATTGGTATTTAATCCTAATGATGCAATGAGAATCGCAATCATCAAAATCAATATATTTGTGCCTTTAAATGTAACATCGTTTCTAATTGATGCTTCAGCTTCTTTTTGAGGCAACAGGTAGGAAGAAAAATCGAAATATCCGCTAAATAAAGATTTTAGTTTATTGATATCGATGTATTTCATAGTGTGTGTTAATCAGTTTCTTGTTTTTGTTTTTCGACGAAGAAAAGCAAGTGGTTTTATTCCCTCTTGTTCTATCACAATAACAATATAGATGATTAAAAGGATAGTTTTTATCAGAATATTTAACCAAAAATGAGATGTTTCTATAAAAATGGGTATGTGATATAATGTATATGCTATTGCGATATATGACAATATGCGTTTGGTGTCATATCCAATGGGATTTTTGACGTTCCCCACAATGTAAGATGCAAGCATCATTACAACATTGCATGCCAATGCTGCCCATGCACATGCTATATAGCCATAAGTAGGAACAAATATGACATTTATCGCTACCATAACGATGAAGCCGGTAAATGTAAATATAATCGCCCAATAGGTCTTGTCGATGTTTTTGTACCATAGTGAAAGGTTGAAGAATATACCATAGCATAGCTCTGCCACGAGGAGAATAGGTACAACTTTCAGCCCTTCAAAGTAGTTTGGAGATATAAAATATTTGATAAAATCGAGGTAAAACATTACCCCAAGGAATATGAATAAAGCAAAAATTATAAAAAATTTCATTGCATTGCGATATTCATTCAATTTTTGTTCTCGGTTATCGGTTTTACGGGAAAACATCAGAGGCTCATAGGCAAATCGAAAAGCTTGGATAAACATTATCATCACCACTGCTATTTTGTAGTTTGCTCCATAAATGCCGAGTCCTGTCATTGCTTCATGTGTATCTTCAATGAGCTTGGGATATAGAATTTTATCAATGTGTTGATTCATTACTCCGGCAAGACCTGCAATCAGTAGAGGGAAAGAGAATTTTAGCATCGTGTGCAGCAGTTTTCCATTAAAAGAATATTTTTCTCCTATAATTTCAGGAAGCAACATTGCTAATATTACTGCCGAACTGATGAGGTTTGCAACAAAGATATATCCAATTCCGTAGTCAGGGTTATAAAACCAAGAGATTAGATGCGGAGCGGTTTTCCATATCCATGGACATGCAAGAATTAGAAATAAATTCAGCCCAATATTGACACCGATATTTACCAATTTCAAAATGGCAAATCTCATTGCGCGTTGCTTGTAGCGCAGATAGGCAAAAGGTATCGCAGTAAATGCATCAATCGCTACTGTTGCCGCCATTATCCACACAAATGATGGGGTGTTCCCGCAGTTCATGGCATCGGCAATGGGTGTGAGATATAGTAAAACAACAGCAACAAATAATACTGATGTGCTGCCTATTGAGGTTAAGGCAGTTGTGTAAACTTGTGATGGGTTGTAATCTTCATGCTTGGCAAAGCGGAAAAATCCTGTTTCCATTCCATAAGTGAGGATGATTAAAGCCAACGCCACTATAGAGTAGATATAGGTTACTACACCATATTCCGCAGCCGGAAACATGATAGTATATAATGGGACTAAGCACCAATTGAGAAATCGTCCGACGATGCTGCTTAGACCATAAATGGCGGTGTCCTTAACCAAGCTTTTTATACCCATGATTGTTTAGCAAGGCTTAAAATAGACTATTCATGTCTATTTTGTTAATTTTCAGATGGCTATAGGCAAGTTCTGTAACCTCACGCCCACGAGGTGTGCGTTTGATAAAGCCTTCTTTGATAAGAAATGGTTCATACACCTCTTCGATTGTTCCCTGATCTTCACCGAGTGCGGTAGCAATGGTTGACAACCCCACAGGACCACCTTTAAATTTATTAATAATGGTTGTGAGTATCTTATTGTCGATTTCATCAAGACCATATCGGTCGATGTTGAGGGATTCCAATGCATATCGGGCAATTTCTGGATCAATTGTTCCGGAACCTTTAACTTGGGCAAAGTCTCTAACACGACGCAACAATGCATTGGCGATGCGTGGAGTACCTCGACTGCGCATCGCTATTTCGTGAGCTGCCTCTCCGGTGCATTTCACGTTTAATAGAGACGCTGAGCGCAATATAATGCGTTCCAATATTTCGTGGTCGTAATATTCCAAATGGCAGTTTATCCCAAATCGGGCGCGCAGAGGCGATGTCAGCAATCCGCTACGAGTAGTTGCTCCGACGAGGGTAAAAGGCGATAATGTAAGTTGTACTGAACGAGCTCCTGGCCCTTTATCTATCATTATATCAATGCGATAATCTTCCATTGCCGAGTAAAGATACTCTTCAACAATAGGACTTAGTCGATGAATCTCATCAATAAAAAGCACATCATTTTCTTCAAGGGAAGTGAGTATTCCGGCAAGGTCTCCGGGTTTATCCAATACAGGACCCGACGTAACTTTAAATCCCACGCCAAGCTCATTTGCAATAATTCCGGCGAGGGTTGTTTTTCCAAGGCCTGGAGGTCCATGTAGTAACAAGTGGTCAAGTGCTTCTCCACGCAAGCGTGCAGCAGCAACAAAGACTTTCAAATTTTCAACAATCTTGTTTTG
>CAZCEB010000116.1:0-6062 GCA_964497305.1 uncultured Muribaculaceae bacterium
GATGGAGCTTTGAGGTGTACAGTTCCTCCTTCTTGTGGATATTGATCGGTAATTAATATACGTTCACGATCTTGAGTTGTAAAATTCAACACAAAGTCCTCTTCCATTTGAGGATGTGAGTATATTGTATCGGTAGTACAAGCACTCTTATCTACTTTTACTGTATAGTTAGTATTCTTTGTTAATCCCACATTAGGAATAAACGAAACGATTCTATAAGATTTTTGATAAGTGAAATAGCCTTCTACCGCAGGCTCAATTGAGAATGCTTTTTCAAATGCATCTACATCAACGTCCCAATTAAATTCAAAATTAATTGATGAAGCACAACTTACCAATTCTCCCTCAGCAGGAGCCGGTGTATAAGAAACTATTTTTAGAGGAGCATCACGTTTATATACTACAGGGAAATCTTCATACGAAACTTCGTCAGCAACAACTGTTACTTGTTTTTCTGAAGTGTAATAGTTATTGTGAGAGGTGCGCACTGTATATGTTCCCGGTTGAACATTTCTAAACACATATACCCCATTATAATCTATATCAGTAGTGCGAGTTTGAAGCACATTTCCTTCTGCATCAACCAATTCTACATAAGCACCATTTACAGGCATATATTTATCTCGACCAAGCATTGTGTGCCTTGCATACTCACCGGTATATTCCCAATTACGAATATTATGATTATCATAAATAACCCCGGCAATATTACCAGTAACAAAACGATCTTCTGTATCAAAGAAAATCATAATTGCTTTTGCAAAATACCATGCCTCAAGCCAACAATAGTCATCACTCATCAAGCGGTGAGCTTGTGGACGATGCTCATGCATACCTCCTTCAGAAAGCATACTTGTCTGATAGCAATTGCGCAATACACCTAATGAATATCCGAGCAATGAACGGTCTCCTGTTACACGACCGGCATCAGTTGTATTGATTTGACCTTTATAGTTAACCCAGTTAGAATACTCACTTGTATTAAACACTTCTTTTACAACTTCAGACATACGAACACTTTCTGAACTTCTTGGCTCCATTGAAGTTTCTTGATGATAAATTTCCAATGGATAGTTTACATTCTCTCCTGCATTTGAGTGAATTGAAATAAACATATCGGCATTACGAGAGTTTGCCATCTGTGCTCTTGCAGACAATGAAGGTTCTGGATTTTCGCCATCGGTATAGTTATTGTGTTCACGAGTCAACGTAATTTTAGTCCCAAGAGAATCTAATATATTTTTCAAATGCAATCCTTTCCAGAGATTACTTTTTGATTCCCACATTGATTCTTCAACAACTGCACAATATGGCCAAATATTCATACCACGGTCATCACCTTCATATCCACCATGTCCAGGGTCGATAACTATGGTCAAATCGCTCATCTTCTTAGCTTCTACCGAAACACATACAGCAAAAGCCATCATTATTATTAATGCTATCTTCTTCATGGTTATTCTGTAATTTTAATATTCATAACATACATATTACCATCTTCAGTTGTATAAACGATTTTATTAGCTGTAGCAGTTACTCCTTCTACTATAACATCATCATTTGTTAATTCTACAACTTCTTTGGTTTCTACATTTATTGCAATAACTTTTGCACTTGTTATAACATAGCCATCATCTTTTGTGCTTATAGCAACCACGTAGTTATCACCTGCCCAACATGGGAAATCAGCACGCTTAGCAAGATGCTCTGCTTTAGTTCCGTCAACATTTGATACATAAAGACCCGAATAAATCTCGTTAAACAACAATTTTCCATTAGATGGAGAAATAGCCGACCATATATAACGGTGTCCATCTTTAATCGGATTGATCTCCTGTTTTTCGCCATTTATAGCAATCTCAATAGCTTGCTTTGTTGCAAAAGGAGTTGTGTATGTTTTATTTACCAATGCCTTTGTATTGACAATATCACGAGAAGGTTTCACAATTTGCAATTTCTCGCCAGAAGCCATATCATAACGTTTAACATCTTGTTTTCCCAAGCCATCTTCATATGAAAGAGTACGATATAACACTTCCTTTCCATTCGCAGTAAAAACAGGTTCAAAACCGGCACCTTTACTAGCATCGATTACCTCTACTTTACCAGTTACAAGATTTAATGATTTTAAACCTTGATAACTTGGTTGAGTAAATAATACGACCTCTCCATCCGGACTTAATGTTGGGTGATAAGCTTCTTCGCTTAACCCAATCTTTTCTGTTGACACGACAGTCAATTCGGCAGCACTCATAGACATGCCAAATGCCATCATAGCAACAATTAACATTGATTTCTTTTTCATTTCTGTATTTATTTAAGTTTTTAATGTTTTACTACTATTTTGCGCACAGCACAACCTTTAGCTGTATATATATTGGCAATATATGTACCTTCAGCAACTTCGCTTACATTTAATACATTTCCGATAGTAGAAGCCACCATAGTACCACCCATTGAATACAAATCAATGCGATCTACCATTCCATCGGCATTAGCAATTAAATATTCTGAAGCAGGATTAGGATATACTGATAAATCAGCGAATTCAACCGATTCAACGCCAAGGGCACCATTCGCTATTAAACCTACATTATCAAGACGGAATGCACCTGTGCGGCTCATACCATTAGCAACTTGAGTCAATTTGACTCCGGTAAATTTATAATCTACACCTTCAGCAAGAGAATTTAATGGCACTTGAACATATCTCCATCCAAGGAATGTCATATCACAAACTTTCACATATTTAACTTCTGCTTCAGAAGTTAATTCCAAATAAACTTCATTTGCAGTCAAATCGCCATTAATGTGTACACCCACAGCATCATTTGATGTAAATGCGGTTGCATCTTGCGCTTCTACCTCAGATGAACGAGTCCACAATGCTTCACCGCCTTCTACGCCTACAAATTCATACGCAAAATTCACACATTTTGTTCCAAACAGTTTATCTGTACTTGCAGTAACTGTTGTTGATGTAAGATTTGCACAACCATTTTCATTTTGAACATAAATTGTTGCATCTTCCATTTCATCAACGATCACATCATCTTTTTCTTCACCTGCATTTACTGCTGTAAAATTGACAACTTCAGGTTTCTGAAGGGTGATACCATCATAATCTTTAAGACTTTCAGAGATAGTCATCGTATAAGATTCTCCCGGCGTTAAATCTTTAGATGCAGTAACTTTAATCCAACCATATTCATCAGTTGCATTGTTACTTGTTTTTAACGTACGACCATTAAGAGAAACTTTGTTCCCGCTTGAATCTAAGATTGTTATACATCCTGTAGCACCTGTTCCATTAGGGAAACGGTCAAATCGCAATTCAAATGTTGGTTTTGTATAATGAACTTGATCTCCATTGCTTGGGAATTGACCGGTAATTGACATATAATTACGATCATTTGTAAAGAATTTGAACTCAAATGGCTCCGCCAATGTCAATCCATCTGGATGAGCAGCAGTTGCATTAAGTCTCACGGTGTATGTCGTACTTGTATTATATGTTCCCTCCGGAGTAAATATCATGCGATAATTTTGATCCTCCCAAGTTATCTTACCTTCAATAGCCGGCTCAATCGAGAATGCAGCTTCAGTTGATTCGGCATCCATATCCCAATTGAAATTCAATATAATTGGCGAATTACATAATACACCTTCATCTCCTTCTTTCCAAACTGGAGAATAGCTCAATACCTCAGGAGCAGTACTGCGAATTTTTTTCATTTTAGCATTGAAATATGTTATCTCATCTGCCTTTACCGTAACATCTTGCTCCAAAGTATAATGAGAGTCCTTTATAAATTTGAGTTTATAATTACCCGGATTAAGTTTTCTAAATGCATATATACCGTTGTACAAATCATCTGTTACACATTCTTCAAGTTTTGCGCCAGACTCATCATATAATTCAATTGTTACTTTATGCAATGGCATCAACTTATCATCATCATACATTATATATGTTGCTTCAGCACCACGCAAAACACGCTCATCATTAATACGCCCTGCGATTGCGCCATAATCAACACCTGTAACGCCAAAATATTGATTTATCGCTTTACGGAAATTCCATGCCTCAATCCAATGAAAATCTTCATTCAACAAACGATATGCTTCAGGATAATAATCATGAAAAGAGCCTTCTGACAACAATCCAGGAATAGTCAATCTACGCAATACGCCATAACCTTGTGTTCCCCATGATGACTGGAATGACCAGTCGCCACGTACATTCATGTTTGTGCTTGTCCACACAGTTGCTTGGTTAGTCAACAAATGAGTATTAGCATATGTTGCCCATTCCAAAGACCCTTCTATAGCCGGCTCATTATCATATCCACGAAACAGCATCAAAGGATAATTACGACGAGCAGCCACCCCTGTTGCATTTGAGTGTATTGATAAAAATATATCTGCACCTGACGCATTTGCAAGCAAACCGATTGTTTCCAATCCAAGATCATCAGCAGTTGTATTAGTAACACGAGACATTACAACATTATATCCCTTTTCCCAAAGCAACTCACGTAAACGGAAACCCTTTCCAAGATTGGATTTTGATTCTGCAAATGTAGCAGTGTCTCCTTCTGTAAACGGATAAATATACTGAACACGGTCATCACTATCATAACCACCATGACCGGGGTTGATATATATTGTTATTTCACTTGGGTCAACAGCTATTGCCGAAGTAGCAATTAACATTGAAAATATTGAGCTTAATATCTTTTTCATCATAGATCCTCCTTAATTATTTAAGTGATATGTTCATCTGATATAGACGTCCATCTATTGTATTATATACTATCTTACCAGCCTCAAACGAAACTGTAGGATTCATTGTCATAGATTCTGGTTTAGTTAACTCTTGTGTCAATGTTCCATCTACATTCATTATTAAAATTTGAGATGAAATATTTTGATAACCATTATGTTTTGCATTCATCGCAACAACATGATTATTTCCATACCACACAGGGGATTCATAATTTCCTAATTCAGAAATAATTTGACCATTAAGATTAGTTACAACAATACCTCTACCTGCCGCAAAAAACATTACTTTTGATTCATCGGGAGAAAGAGAAGCCCAAAGATATCCTGCCGATTTTTCTACTGGAGAATAAACTTTCTCAACACCATTCTTTGTTATATAAAGATTTGTTCCTTGTACTCTTACTGCATTATATCTTTTTGCAGTAGATATCATTTTCCCATCAACTGTTGTCATTACACCTCCTTTGATGGCAATTGGACGAGCTACGAGTTTTCCCTCTTCAGATATTGCAGTTTCTTGCTTTGAAGAAATATCAAATTTCTTAGCTTGACGCATTTTTTTCCCATCCTTAAATTCTTGATCGACAAAATACACTTCCTTGCCATCAGAGGAGAAAGATGCATCTAAACCGGCACGCTCTTTATCACTGATTTTAATTGTTACATCGTCATTAAAATCATACATTTTCAATCCTTGACAATTTACTGATGTAAACAATAACTTAGAGCCATCTTGACTCAAAATAGGATAATACATTTCTTTTTCAACTCCGCGCAACAAAGGCTCGGTAGAATCCACCTGCGCAATTTGTGCATGTGATGATAAACATGCAGCAGTTGCTAATATTAACAAATACTTTCTCATTTTATTTTAGGGTTTTATTTGATTATTATCTTAGATACTTTTGCACCATGAGATGTCTTCACTTTCACAAAATATATTCCGGGAGATAATGTTGAAATATTTAAGTTCTCAATATTATTACACCCATCAATAGAAAAGACTTCCATTCCTGATGCATTATATATTTCTATATTTTTTATTACTCCATTTGTTTTTACCGAGAAACGACCATCTGTAACAGGGTTAGGATATATTAATACTTGTTCTTGATCATCTCCCAATTTTACAGATTCTACACCAGTCTGATAATTACTATATTCTGCCGATAATTCATTAATCGTTATTGTGTGTGATCCACTATTGGATGAACCGGTTGGGATATAACACAATATTGAATTTAACGATATCGGATAAATTATTAAATCGGATG
>CAZCEB010000117.1:0-6013 GCA_964497305.1 uncultured Muribaculaceae bacterium
AACATATTATCAGGAGTGGGATTTTTTAAGGCATTGGGATGTGATTTTGCCCAACTAATCCCCTCTTCTACTGTTACAAATCCGTCATAGTCAGGGCGATTAGACAATCCCTCATAATGGGCATTTATCTTTTTTTCAATCTCATCAGGAATAGTCTCCCTGATAGCATAATTACCGGCATCAAAATTAGACATCCCTTGGGTGAAATTCTGCTTGTCCATGACATAATAAAAACCTTGCAAACCCATATCATCCGTTCCGAGAAAATTCCCTTGTGTGTCATAAATAGGATTTTGTCCATCTGGATCGATAAACTTAATAGGATTGTTGAAACAATATGCATACGGAGACATCCATGGCATTTCGCTGGCTAATGGATCAACAGTTGTAAATCTTGCTTTAGTATTTTCGCTAATACTATCTTGAAGAATGATTCTCCCATCAGTATCACTTAAGCGAACAATTCCATTCGTGAAATCAAAGTCAGCAAAATATGTTTCACCATTCTGCGATTGAATTTGAATATAATATATACTACACTGAGATTCCTTATTTGGTTTAAGCATTTTAGAGTTATCCCCAAATATGGCATAGGGACTTTCTGAGATATGTTGAGCCTGTAATTTGCTTGTAGCACACAAGAAAATTGAAATTATTACAATAATAATTGCTGGTGAAGTTTTACACATTTTTCTCTTAATTTTTATTTTTTGTTTCGGCTTCAATATTCTTCAATGCTTTTTCAACACACTTCTTGTACTCTTCTTCGGTTTGTTGGGAGTAGCCAAGCCGATCAAGAGTGTTAATCATTCTCCAAAATTCAGAGTAATTATAATCGGCATAATAAGATGGGACTTGCCCATATTTTTCCACATATGATAAACCAAATTGTTGATGAACACAGAACTTTAGTACCATGGCATCACAGAAATTCGGCAAAACCTTTAGAACTTCTTCAGCACAACACAATGGGAAACAATCCCATGACTTGTACTTCTGCTGATAAGCTTTTCCTAACAAGGTAATCATAAAGGCTATGTTTTCTTTATCACTTAAAGCTGTAAGAAACACTCCATTACGTATTGCTTCCGTAGAAATATTATTAGTTTGTATCAGCCACTCATCTCTAACAAAATGTCCATTAGTCAATTCAATATTCACCCACTTCCCATCTTCTCCAATATGCTTTATATATACATGTAGAGGGGCAAATGCTAATGATGACTGTCCTCCAAGTTCATCACAAAGTATTTTATAGTATAACGGAAGAGAAACACACTGTCCTGTGTGAGTATTCATCACCTTTGTAATAAATAAATTTCTAAAATCATTTTTACCAGTAAAATCATTAAAATCGTAACTAAATGCCTTATTCCCATTCATCGAACTTGGTTTCGTGAAGTATTCAAACAAAGCAAAGTTGGGAGATGTCTTATATTGCTGGATGTTGTTTATTTCTATAAACCGTTTCAGAATATATGCTACGCTATCAATATTGTGACAAAATTTAGAATAATCCATTGTCCCTCCTGAATATGCCCACTCAACAATAAATTCAGCTCTTTTTAATGAATATGGGTTATTGCCATTTAGCATCATTTTTAGCTCACCTAAAGCGTCTATGAAGTATTTATCTTTTATCATGTGAGGGATTGTATCATAAGACAAAACCTCTTCTGAATTACATAATTTTATGTTTCTCAGATTTAATTCTTTTGCAAATTTAGCGATATCTGACATCTGAGCAATTAGAGATAACTTAAACCCTATCAGAATTAACAACACTAAAATTCTCATAATAACTTTTTTTATTTTAATCAGTTGGTTGCTCCCCAACTACCTCGATCAAGATTGCGATAATTGATAGCTTCACGAATGTGAACAACACCTATGTTTTCGGCATTGTCGAGGTCGGCAATTGTACGTGCAACTTTGAGTATGCGATCATAGGCACGTGCCGACATGTCAAGTCGCAACATGGCATCTTTCAATATCTTCAAACATTGATCATCAAGTTGAGCATATTTATTTAACAATCGAGAATTCATTTGAGCATTGCAATATACATCTTTTTCGTTGCGGAAACGCGCCGTTTGCCTTGCTCGTGCCGCAATAACACGCTCTCTTATCGTGCGACTATCTTCTCCCGGTGCTGCCGATGATATATCTTCAAATGGTACCGGCATTATCTCCACTTGTATGTCGATGCGGTCAAGTAGCGGCCCGGAGATGCGGTTGAGATATTTCTGCACTGCTCCCGGTGCACACATGCATTGTTTTGTTGGATGAGAGTAATATCCACATGGGCAGGGATTCATAGATGCTACAAGCATAAATCCTGCCGGATAATCGATTGAATATTTTGCTCGCGAGATATTTATGTGGCGGTCCTCCAACGGCTGACGCATCACCTCAAGTACCTGACGGGAAAATTCGGGAAATTCATCCAAAAACAAAACTCCGTTATGAGCCAATGAAATTTCTCCGGGCATAGGATTTCCTCCGCCACCAACAAGCGCTACAGGCGAAATGGTATGGTGGGGTGCTCGAAATGGACGAGCAGTCATCAACATAGATCCGCGTTTCAACTTACCTGCAACAGAATGTATCTTAGTTGTCTCAAGAGCCTCCTGCAAGGTCAAAGGGGGTAAAATAGATGGCAGTCGTTTAGCCATCATCGATTTTCCGGAGCCTGGAGGACCTACAAGAATAATATTATGACCACCTGCACAGGCTACCTCAAGTGCGCGTTTCACATTTTCTTGACCTTTTACCTCTGCAAAATCATAATCAAACATGTCGACTGCTTTACTAAATTCTTCACGAGTATTTATAACAGTCGGAGCCATCATATAGGAATCATTAAAGAATGATACTACCTGTGCCAAATTATCCACTCCATATACATCAAGATTATTAACGACGGCAGCTTCTGTAACATTGGCTTGGGGGACAATCATCCCTTTAAATCCTGCTTCTCGAGCTTTTATAGCCATGGGCAATACTCCTTTAATTGGTAATACTGTACCATCGAGAGACAATTCGCCCATTATCATATAATTACCCAATGATTCGCTTTTTAATTTTCCATCAGCAGCAAGGATTCCTATTGCTATTGGAAGATCGTAGGCAGCACCCTCTTTTCTTATATCGGCAGGAGACATATTTACAACTACCCTACGTCGTGGGAATTCAAGAGCCGATTGTTTCATTGCCGATTGCACTCGCTGGTAACTTTCTTTTACGGCAGCATCGGGCAATCCCACAATACAAAATGAGATACCATTATCAACAAGCACCTCAATGGTTACCTGCAAGGCATCAATTCCTTGCACAGCAGCACCATATACCTTTACCAACATAGCAGAATTCTTTATTATTTCTTCAATTGCGAGTCAAGCACTTTTGAGGCTTTTGTTATTGACGAGCCTCGATATAATTGCTTCCCGGTAGAATCAACAACAATAAAATAGGGCATGCGTGGAATAGACAATCTTTCTATCGATTTTGCCCTCACTGAGCCTAATGCCCAACATTGTTTCCAATCAGCATCATCTTCACGTGTTATTCGATGCCACCTTGTGGTATCTACTGCCAACGAAACATCTATTATTGCCAATTGACGAGATTTGTATTCCTTGCTCCATTTCTTAAATTGAGGGAGGATTGAATCTCGTGCCGATTTATCGTCATCGGTAAACCCCAATACTGAATAAGAAGACAACGCCGGATTATAGGTCATCAATGAATCATCTTTACAATAAAGTTTCATTGGAAGAATATTATTGTGCGACGTTGCAGAATTAACATGGGCAAACATTGCTTCATAGCTTTCAACCAATACTTGTGGACGAGCTGTTTCCGATATTGCTCTTAATATCGAGTCGGCTGTCATCTCATTGTCAGGGCAATAATATTCCGTAAGCATTAACACAGTTGAGATTAATTCGTCTTTATGTTTTGATACATACTGAGCAATTAACTCATTTTTCTTTTCATTATTGACCGATGACAAAACAGCAGAATTATCAGTCAAGAATTTACCCCATTTTTCAGAGACCTCATTCCCTTCAAATGAAACTTTGTATCTATTACCATTTTCTAATTTACATTCAACGGTTTCTCCATTTTGAATCATTAAATGTCCCAACAAATACCCATTTGACGTTTGAATTTCAACAAATGTCGCTTCCGGAGCATATCCTGTTATAGAAAACTTTCCATCAACTACTATCGCTCGGCTTTCTTGCACAGCACCATTGGCATAATAGATGATTTTGATGTTTTGTGTTCCCATTCCATTTATAATTCCGGCAATGCGAAATTCACTATTATCGCCACACGACGAGAACAACACTCCAAATATTAATATCAAAAATAAATTAATCTTTTTCACAATTATATAAGTTATACTCACAAAGGTAAGTATATATCCCCACCTTGCCAAGAAAAATCAGATTTATTGGACATAAAATTATACTTTTTTCATAACAAGGACTGGCTCTATATTCCTATCTTTGCACTATTAATTTTCAGATGAAATCACTACGTCTTTGCATATTCATTGTTTTGTCATTTTTTCTACGAGTTGACCTTAATGCTCAAATTATGGCCAACCAGTCAAGCATATACAACATTGACAGTTTGCGACAAAATTTTGACAAAACTCCTTCATTTGGACTTTATAAAGACAATTATTTTATTTTTGGAATCCCTACAAGCCATACTCCAACTGTAAAAAACTCTAATGCAAAGTTTCAACTATCAATTTCTCAAAGATTGACAAAAAGTGTTTTGCCTTGGAATACTTATCTAAATCTTTTTTATACTCAAAAATGTTTCTGGAATATAATCGATGATTCGATGCCCATGACCGATATAAACTTTAATCCGGGGATAGGCCTGACCAAGCCTCTTTTTGTCAAAGACCGCTTCATAGGGAAAATATCTCTGATTTTAGAACACGAAAGTAATGGAAAAGACAGCATTAATTCTCGTTCGTGGGAGAGGATTTCATTGGCAGCAAATATTGTGGTGGATCCACACCTCATTGTTCATGGAAAGTTCTGGATTCCTATCGTAGATGGTAAACATAACAAAGATTTACTAAATTATGCCGGAATCTTTCAAGTGGGTGCATCTTTTTCTTCCATGAACCAAAAATTTGGCGTGGCCTTTAACCTAACAAAACGAAAAGGATGGAATTTAAACTATAATACAACTATTGAATTTTCTTATCGATTTTCCCGAAGATCCACACAACATTTATTTCTACAATTCTATAATGGATATGGGGAGGGATTATTTAACTATAAACAGCATAGCTCTATGATTAGAGCCGGAATAGTCATTAAACCTAATCTTTTTAGCGAATACTAAATCAAATTACGCAATATCCACCAGAGGACAATTACTATTCCTGTCCCCCATATTACATATCTTGAATTTACCGCCCAATAAAATCGAGGATACCTTTTTCTCAATAATTCTGCAATCCCCAATACAGCCAACATGGGGAAAAACAGATATAACGCTGCATTAAAATGCCACACCGCCAAGAAATCGCCATGCAACAATGCATGAATTGCTCTTTGAGAGCCACAACCGGGACATTCCAATCCTGTCATTGACAAAAACGGACAACGAGGAAAAAAATGATCTGAAGGATCAAAATAAAAATATATACACAAAATGAAAATGGCGAGAAAAATTCCCGCCACTATTACATTGCGCTTTGAAGTGAGCCCCATAATACTGATAATAATCCACCAAATGGTTGATAAATCAATCCTCCCACAAAAGCAAGAATTACCCACAATGCAGCACGTTCAGAGGCTTTACGCGCTCCGCTATAATCACCATTGTTATACTTGGTTTTCACTTGCGAAGAATATATTATGGCAGGTATCCCAAGTGGGGCACAACACAAAACTTTAACCACTACTGCCCACACAAGATAGGACTGAGGACATGGTCGAAGAGGTTTCTTCTCCTCTTCAATTATTGTCTCAAC
>CAZCEB010000118.1:0-6000 GCA_964497305.1 uncultured Muribaculaceae bacterium
CGTCAACAAGCCAGCTTAGCAGTTCGTCCAACGAGAAGTCCTCCATGACGAAGGGAATCGTGTCGTGCAAGGCGAGTTTACGGCTACGGCTGTGAGTCCAACAGAGATTGTTACCAACTACAAGAGTATTGTTACAAGTGGCGCGTCATCGTTGGTAAATTTCCGTTTCTCAATCAATAGTCGTGATAATGAGTTGCCTCAAGGTGAGAGCCACACTGCGATCATAGGTGATGCAGTGTCGGACAATCATGTGTTTACATTTGGTGAGGTTACTGAAACCATTGACTCGACAGCGACAGGAACGGAATTGGCTAAGGACACACAATGGACTATACGTGTAGATATGCGTCCGATGTTGGACTCGTTTAAATCCAATGGCTATTTCGTAACAGCAACAGGCGACTCAATATATGCCGATGATTTCAAAGGTGTGTGGATTGCCGGAAGTGTAGATCCATTGAGTTGGGATTTTGAAAATCTTTATGGCAAGCATGATAGAAAGTTGATGGATAGAGGCGATGGAATATTTGAGGTTACTTTGATTGTTAATCCCACAACTGATCGTCCTGCCGATGTTACTGAGTGGCAAATTGACTCAATTGATAGTGCATTGCCACAATATAATTCGGGACAAGTGCTTGTTGATGCTATTTATAACATGTCGCTTGAATGTATAAAGTCAAATATTCGCCCTGACAATACCTATCGTGCCGGTGCAGCGTGGGATGGCGTGTGGACTCGCGATGTGAGCTACTCTATATATCTTGCTCTTGCTTATCTCGACCCGCAGAATGCCATTAATTCATTACGAGCAAAAGTGAAAAACGGACGCATTATTCAAGATACCGGAACAGGTGGTGCATGGCCGGTGTCGAGCGACCGCATTGTGTGGGCTGTTGCTGCATGGGAGATTTATAAAACTACAGGCGACAAGGAGTGGCTTGCCGAGGCTTATGATGTGATTACAGCAAGTCTGAAAGATGATATGCAAGTTGTGTGGGATAATGAACATCGCTTGATGCATGGCGAGCAGAGCTATCTTGACTGGCGTGAACAAACCTATCCTCGATGGATGCAACCAAAAGATATCTATGAGTCAATGTGTCTTGGAACAAATGTGGTGTTTGCTCGAGCATTTGAGATTGTAGATGAAATGACCGATGAACTTGGTATTGAGGAGGATAATATGTTTGATGGCATGGATGAAACAATTAAGAACTCAATAAATAAAAATCTATGGCTTCCGGAACAAGGATATTATAGCGGTTATCTCTATGGGGGAGTATATCCCATTCAGTCTCGTGCTACCGATGCTTTGGGACAAGCGTTGAGTGTGATTTTTGATGTTGCGACCGATGAAATGGCTCGTTCGGTAATCAGTCGCACCCCTATAGTGCCTTTTGGAACATCGTCAGTTTATCCTCAAATGCCTGATATCAAGCCTTATCACAATGATGCTGTGTGGCCATTTGTTCAGTCATATTGGAACTTGGCTGCTCGCGAGGTGAAAAATATTGATGCGTTCAATGCCGGATTTGGTGCGTTGTGTCGTGCTGCGGCATTGTTTGGTACTCAAAAAGAATTATTTGTAGCCTCTAATGGTGATTATCGTGGTACTGCCGTAAATTCCGATAAGATGTTGTGGAGCTCTACCGGATATGTTTCAATGATAATGCGTGTATTTGCCGGTATTGAGTTTAAAACCGATGGTATTGAGTTTGTGCCATTTGTTCCTCACTATATTGCCGGCGACAAGCAAATTACAAATTTCAAATATCGCGATGCTGTGCTTGATATTGTGGTTAAGGGTACCGGAGATGAGATTGCTCAATTTGCGATTGACGGAAAAGTGAGTGAAGATAATTTCTTTCCTGCAACAATGTCGGGCAAGCATACTATTGAAATAGTGATGGCTGATAATGATATTGCTCCACAGCCACGCAATGCCGCACAACAAGCATGGATGCCATCAACTCCCATTGTAGAATGGTCATCTCAAGACATGGCTATTGTGAAGAATTACAAGCCGGGATTGAACTATGATGTATATATCAATGGAGTGTATCAAGAGGCTGTTGCTTCAAATGAGATTGCACTTGAAACAATGGATTGTTTTACAATGATAGATATTGTTCCTGTTGCTGCCGATAAATTGGCTGGATTTACTATGCAACCACTTGAATATATACCGGATAATGCAATGACTATTATTCAGGCAGAAAAAATTGCTTTGCAGGGAACGAAATTCATTAAAGATATTAAAAAGGCTCGTCGTTTTGTTGAAACAACAACGACTAAAAATACCAAGTTGGAATTTGATGTAACAGTTGCTGATGGTGGTACTTATTTTGTCGATGTGCGTTATGCCAATGGATCTGGTCCTATCAATACCGAAAATAAATGTGCGATACGCACTCTTGTTGCAAATGGAGAGCGAGCAGGAGCATTGGTTATGCCACAACGAGGTATTGACGAATGGCTGTCAACCGGATTTAGTAATCGAGTTGCAGTAAATCTCAATGCCGGTGAAAATAAATTGGCAATAGAATATTTGACTCCTGAAAATATTAACATGAATGGAGACGTCAATACAGCGTTGATTGATTATATAAGAATAATAAGAAAATAAGGATATGAAAGCAACGATATTGGCATTTGTGTTTGCTCTATTGGGAATTTCCTCAATGACGGCAAAATCTCAGATTGATGTAATAAATCCCCCATATTGGTGGACCGGGATGGAATGTGATACGCTTCAAGTAATGATTGCCGGAAATGATATAGCCAATACAACAGTTTCAATGGAGGAATATCAAGGAGTTAAGTTAAGCGAGGTCGTAAAACTTGATAGCCCTAATTATCTGTTTCTTTATTTTGAAATAAGTGATGAGGCAGTTGCTGGAAAAATCAAATTGATATTTGACCGCAATGGTAAAAAAGAAAAGATTGATTATGAATTAAAAAAGAGAGATCGTGATCCGATGCTTTATACCGGATTTGATGCATCAGATGTATTGTACTTGATTATGCCTGATCGTTTTGCTGATGGAAATCAACAAAATAATAGTTGCAAATCAATCACTTATAATGTAGATGTTGATAGAGAAGACCCTAATGCTCGTCATGGTGGAGATATAAAAGGAATTCTTGACCACATCGGGTATATCGATAGTCTTGGTGTAACAGCAATATGGGTTAATCCGGTGTTAGTAAATGATATGCCGGGTGGAACATATCACGGATATGCAACAACTGATTATTACAACATCGATCCTCGTTTTGGTACAAATGAAGAGTGGTCAGAACTTGTCGCTGAGTGTCATAAAAGAGGTATAAAGGTTGTGATGGATATGATATTTAATCACACAGGTAGTAATCACCGATGGTTTGTTGATTGCCCATCAAAGGATTGGTTTAATTTCCCTGAGGGATATGTTCAAACGAGTTATCGCCTTTCGACGGTTTATGATCCTTATGTTAGTGATTATGACAAAAAATTGACTACTGATGGATGGTTTGTTGAATCAATGCCCGATTTGAATCAACGCAATCCTCATTTGATGAGATATCTTGTGCAAAATTCAATATGGTGGATTGAATCGTCAAAGATTGATGGTATCAGAATGGATACACATCCGTATGCATTTTTTGAGCCTATGGCTGAATGGATTTCAGCTGTTAAAAGAGAATATCCACGTTATAATATTGTGGGTGAATGTTGGTATGGAAATGAAGGAGGTGAAGCCTTTTGGCAAAAAGATAGCAAAGTGTCAACATCAGGAAATTCAAATCTCCCCACAGTAATGGATTTTGTGTTATCGATATCTGCTCGCAAGGCATTTAGCGAACAAACAGATCCTTGGAATGGTCTAAATGCGATATATGATCATCTTGCGTTAGATTATCTGTTCTCTAATCCACAAAACATATTGACGTTTTTAGACAATCACGATACAGATAGATTTTTGCTTGAAGAGCCTGAAAATCTTGGATGGTGGAAACAGGCAATGACATTCTTGTTGACATCGCGGGGTATTCCTCAAATATATTATGGAACAGAGCTGTTGATGAATGGGAAGAAAGAGGGTAGCGATGGATATGTGCGTCGTGATTTTCCCGGAGGATTTCCCGGAGATACAGTAAATGCATTTACATCAGCAGGTCGTACTGATAAACAGAATGAAGCATATAATTTCTTGTCTAAATTATTAAATTGGCGTAAAGGTGAAGCTAATGAGGTGATAGCAAAAGGCTCATTGAAACATTTTATGCCAACAAATGGAATTTACCTATATCAGCGAAAATTAGAAGATAAAGAGATTTTTGTTATCCTGAATGGAAATGATAATGAAATAACAACCTCGATGGAGCGATATGCTGAGGTGTTAAGAGAAGGAGAGACATTGGAAGATATATTGTCGGGAGAACAATTAGTTGTTTCTTCGACAATGACTTTTGCTCCTCGAGCAATTTACGTATTGAAAAATTTTTAATAGAAATGAAGCGTATTGGGATATTATCTGATACACATTCCTGTTGGGATGACCGTTATGCCAAGCATTTTGCCGGATGCGATGAAATATGGCATGCGGGTGATGTTGGAGATATTTCAATCATTAAACGGTTGGAGGAAATTTCACCTGTTGTCAGGGCTGTTTCAGGTAATATCGATCATGGAGATGTGTGTAGGCGATGTAAAGAGGTGGAAATTTTTTCAGTTGAAGGAGTAAATGTGTGGATGACGCATATTGGAGGTTACCCGTCTCATTATGTAGCAGGAGTAAAGAGACAACTATCAGGAAATCGTATTAATTTAATGGTAACAGGACATTCCCACATACTGAAAGTGATGTGGGACCATGAACTGGATTTATTGCACATAAATCCCGGTGCGGCAGGCTATCATGGATGGCAGAAGGAACGAACGCTTGTGCGTCTTGTCATTGACAATGGTAATATGCGTGATCTTGAAGTAATAGAACTTGGAAAGAAAGTAATAAATGAAAAATAAATAGCGATGAAAATCAAACTTTGTTTAATCTCTGCAATAGTGCTGTTAATGTTGGCTTCTTGTAAGACAAGCGAGGTAAATTATCGAGCAGCCTATGATATTGCTAAGCAGAAGAGTATGGATGGTGTTGATGCCGATACTTATGAAAAGTTGCAACGAGAATCAATGCCGACAAAAATAGTTGCCGATGGTGATACTTTGCGCATGATGAGAGCTTCGGTAAATGTTGCAAAATATGATGGGAATGATGGCGTTTTGTTAAAACGATATAATGTAGTTGTTGCACAATTTAGACAAATATTTAATGCAAAGGCTATGATGGGACGATTGAAAAATCAAGGCTATAATGCTATTGTATTGCAAAATCCCGATCCATCATATTTTGTTGTGGCAGGTAGCTTGGATAGTAAAGATGAAGCCACAAAATTTATTAAGAAGTTGAATGATAATAAATCAATAGTTCTGAAGGAGCCATATCCATGTGTTTTAGAGCCATTGCATCTTGTTAAATAAAACGAGTAAGGCGATAATATAACAAAGAAGGACATCATTACAAATGTCCTTCTTTGTTATAAAGTGCCTTTTGTAGAGGGAAGAGTATATTTAAATATATCACGTCGTATAGCCATTTTAATTGCACGGGCAAGCCCTTTGAAAATACCCTCTATCTTATGGTGTTCGTTAGTGCCTTCAGCTCTGATAAATAAATTCATGCGTGCGCTGTCGCTTAGGCTTTTGAAGAAGTGAAGGAACATCTCGGTGGGCATTTCTCCAATTTTTTCACGCTTAAAATCAGCATCCCACACAAGCCATGGTCTTCCACCGAAATCAATGGCTACAGTGCATAAACAATCGTCCATAGGTAGAACATATCCATATCGCTCAATACCACGTTTGTCTCCAAGAGCTTGACGTAATGCATCGCCCAATGCAATAGCTGTATCTTCAATAGTGTGGTGTTCATCAACATGAAGGTCTCCTACAGTCAT
>CAZCEB010000119.1:0-5997 GCA_964497305.1 uncultured Muribaculaceae bacterium
ATTATTGACACGAGAGCCAATGCTGATAATGTTGTTTTAATAAAATTCATTGGGTTAATTTTTTAGTTATTCTTTAATCCATGCGTGTTTAATCTCGGCAATATAAATGTCGTGAAGACCGCCTTTTTCTGCGCCATACCAATTTTCAAGAGGTTGTTTTTCTATGAATTTGTTGGCTTCCATGGAGTCTTTATACAATATGTTACAATCGAGAATTATGCGTGCCTCGTCAAAAGCGATTTGCCCGGATGGTAATTCAATGGGTGTAAGAGTTGGCTCTTGCATTTTGTCGTAGGTCCTACCACTTTGCGACCCCATGAGAGCCAATGTTTTGCGCATTGAAGATGGGAAAAATGTCAATGTAAAGCGGTTGGAATTTTCGATATATTCATGAGTATATCTTTCAGGACGCACATAGATTGTAACTACAGGTCGTGCCCATAGGAAGCCTGCTCCACCCCAACTCGCTGTCATCATATTGAAATCGCTTTTGTCGCCTGCTGTTACAAGCATCCATTCGCTTCCAATTAATTTGATGAAATTGTCATTAATCTCTTCGGGTTTAATTTCTTTCATGACGTGTTGCATATTAAAAAAGGAGTATAGTGTTTCTTTTGAAACGCTCTACTCCCTTAAAAAGTTTATCTTATTATGATATAAGTCGCTTATGCAAGAGCGGCGTTAGTGTTGTGAACGGCAGTAGCACTCTTAGCAAATAGTTCTTTTTCTTCGTCGTTAAGGTCAAATTCAACAATTTTTTCGATACCATTGCGACCAAGGATACAAGGAACACCGATGCAAAGATCTTTTTCTCCATATTCTCCATCAAGAAGAGCGCTACAAGTAATCATGCGTTTTTGATCATGAATTACTGCTGCTGCTACTTGAGCTGCTGCTGCACCAGGAGCATACCATGCTGATGTACCAAGAAGACCTGTAAGAGTAGCACCTCCAACCATTGTGTCAGCTGCGATTTTCTTAAGTGATTCAGCATCGATAAGAGAGCTTACAGGGATACCGCGATAAGCAGCATAGCGAGTCAAAGGTATCATTGTAGTGTCGCCATGACCACCTATTACGATACCTTCGATTTCGTTAGGATTAGCATTAAGAGCTTGGCTTAGGAAATATTTGAAACGTGCGCTGTCGAGAGCTCCACCCATACCGATGATGCGGTTTTTAGGAAGCCCGCTTGTTTTGTGGATGAGGTAAGTCATTGTATCCATTGGGTTAGATACGCACACGATGATTGCATTTGGCGAATATTTCAATACGTTGTCAGTTACTGATTTAACGATGCCTGCATTTACTCCGATAAGTTCTTCACGAGTCATACCGGGTTTGCGAGGAATACCTGAAGTGATAACAACAACATCAGATCCTGCAGTCTTTTCATAATCGTTTGTTACACCCACCATGCGAGTGTTAAGACCAAGGATGCTTGCTGTTTGCATGATATCCATAGTCTTACCTTCTGACAATCCTTCTTTGATGTCGATAAGAACAACTTCGTCAGCTACACCTGTAGTGACCAATACATTAGCACATGTTGCGCCTACGTTTCCAGCGCCTACGACTGTTACTTTTGACATAATAAATTTATTTTAATCGGTTATAATTTGTTTGTTTCTGTATTATTATCTATAACACTACAAATTTAAGCAAATATTTCATATCCTTCAATCTTAAAATGAAATTTATCTTTAAATTTTAAGAGTGTTTGATATTTCTTTCTGATAGTGTGGCTTTTCTATATTATTTAAGCATTTTTTCGATAACCGAAGGATAGTGCGTGTGTTCAAGAATATGTATGCGAGAGGCGAGTGTTTCAGCAGTATCATCAGGATTGACGATGCATGATGCTTGATATATAATTTCACCACCATCAACCTCTTCAGTTACATGGTGAATTGTAATGCCACTTTCTTTTTCATGGGCTGCAATTACTGCTTCATGTACATGATGTCCCCACATTCCCGCACCACCATATTTAGGTAATAGCGATGGATGGATGTTGATAATGCGACCTTTAAAAGCATTGATTAATGGGGTTTCTATCATACATAGAAATCCTGCAAGGACAATTAGGTCTATGTTGTTTTCTTGTAGTGTAGAGAGAATTGCAGAGCAATCTTTCCATTCATCTTTTGAAAAAGTGAGAGAAGGAATCCCTAATGCTTTTATTCTTTCATGAACACCTGCTTTTTGCCTGTTTGACAATACAATTTTAACGCATGCGATATTGCTATTTATAAAATATTTGGCAATGGCTTCAGCATTGGACCCGTCTCCTGATGCAAATATTGCGATATTTTTTATCATAGAACAAAGGATCAGAATTTTTGCATATCAACAAGACGTTTATAATAACCATCTTTAGTGATTAGCTCGTCGTGGGTTCCACTTTCAACTATGCGCCCTTCGTGCATGACACATATCATGGATGCGTTCTTAATAGTAGATAATCTGTGGGCAATGATAAGCGTTGTGCGATCTTTCATGAGCCTGTCTAACGCCTCTTGAACAAGGTGTTCGCTTTCCGAGTCAAGCGCCGATGTTGCTTCATCAAGAATCAATATTGGCGGATTTTTTAGAATTGCTCGAGCGATGGAAAGACGTTGGCGTTGTCCTCCTGAAAGTTTGCATCCTCGGTCGCCAATATTTGTGTCATACCCATTTTCTGATGTCTCGATGAATTCATGAGCATTGGCAATTTTAGCCGCTTCTATGACTTGTTCCATTGTAGCGTTCTTAACCCCAAAAGTAATATTATTGAAGAACGAATCGTTAAATAATATCGCTTCTTGATTTACATTTCCCATCATTGAGCGCAGGTCATGAACGCGTAGGTCTCTGACGTCAATGCCATCAATGGTAATGGAGCCTTTATCAACATCGTAAAAGCGAGGAATAAGATCGGCCATGGTTGATTTCCCTGAGCCTGACTGTCCAACAAGGGCGACTGTAGAGCCGGCAGGGATATCAAGAGTTACGTCATGAATTACTGTATTAGTCCCATAGCTAAAAGTAATATTATTATAACGAATGTCGCCTCGTAGTTTTGTGATTTCTTTTGGATTGTCGGGGTCCTTGATGGGATTGTCAGCATTAAGGATTTTATCAACACGCTCCATTGAAGCAAGCCCTTTTTGTATTGAATACATCGCTTTAGAAAGGTCTTTTGCCGGATTGATTATACTGTAGAATATAACCATATAATAGATAAATGAAGCAGCATTTATTGATGACACCCCATTTAGGATTAGCGCTCCTCCAAACCATAGTACGATTGCAATAGAGACGGTGCCCAAAAACTCGCTCATGGGGTGGGCAAGGGATTGGCGACGAGCCACTTTATTACTTATGCTGAAGAAAATATTGTTTTCGCGATGGAAACGATTGCGCACTTTATTTTCGGCATTAAATGCTTTAATAATGCGTAAACCGCCGAGTGTTTCTTCAATATTGGACATCAATGTACCCCATTGTTGTTGCCCTTCAAAAGATTTACGTTTTAGGCGTTTGCCGACACGGCCCATTATAACTCCGGCTATAGGAAGTAGTATTAGAACAAATATTGTTAATTGCCAACTGATGGCAATCATCATTCCTAAGCAAACAAGAATCATTACAGGGTTTTTGAACATCATGTCGAGAGAAGCCATGATTGAATTCTCTATTTCAGCGACATCTCCACTCATGCGTGCCATGACATCTCCTTTTCTTTCTGATGTAAAGAATGAGATAGGTAGAGTGGTGATTTTATCATATACGTAATTGCGGATATCTCGCACGATCCCTGAACGCATAGGGACAATAAAATATGAGCTGAGATATGTTACACCTGTTTTAAAGAATGTCATTATTACCAATAACGTTGCTAAACCGGCTAACGCCATTGATGCACCCCATTTTTCAATGACAATCTGAGTGTAATAATAGAAGTTGTTGATTATAACATCTTTCAAAGATGCCTCATCAAGAGACATATATACATAGGTTGCCTCTTTGATTTGGAAAAGCATCTCAAGGATGGGGATAATGATAGCAAACGAGAATAAAGTCAAAAACGCGGCTAAAATGTTGAAAAAGATATTTAGCGCAAGATATTTCTTATATGGCGGAACAAATCGCCTTAGGATTTTCAAGAATTCTTTCATAATGCAAAGATAGTTAATAAAACGCATAATACATAATGCAAAAAGTAGAATTGACCAATTATGGGAATATGATGAATAGTAATTTTTACCAATTATTAGTAAAATGTTGTGGCATTGGAGAAAAACTCTTAAATTTGCACATTATTTGTAAGGCTGATATCCTAAATAATTGCATAGGTTTAGAGGGTACTTATAAGAAAAGAAATTTTAATAAAAACCTTAGATATATTGTTATAGTAAATAGAATTAACGCCGAGATGGCTTAAAAAGAAAATTTATGGAAAATATTGAGAAGCGACCAAAAAGACCACGCATTGGGGAACAGCGCAGTATAAATCCCGAAGAACAAGATGCGCGTTATGAAAAAGTAAATTATAATAAATCATCAGATTATGTGGCATCGGGAGACCAAAGCCATGTGTCAAATGATTATTCATCGGAACGAAATTATCAACCACGCCAGTATAATAATCGTCAAGGTGGTTACAACAATCGTCAGGGCGGATATAACAATCAAGGCGGCTACAATAATAATCGTCAAGGTGGTTACAACAACCGTCAGGGCGGATATAACAATCAAGGTGGCTACAATAATAATCGTCAAGGTGGTTACAACAATCGTCAGGGCGGATATAACAATCAAGGCGGCTACAATAATAATCGTCAAGGTGGTTACAACAACCGTCAGGGCGGATATAACAATCAAAGCGGCTACAACAATAACAATCGTCAAGGCGGTTACAATAATAATCGTCGTCAACAACAAATGCGTAATAATAATGGGATGCCGATGCGTGGAAAAAGTTTTGTTCCACGTCCAAAACGCATTGAATATGAAATGCCTATACTCGACCCAAATGAACAAATACGTCTTAACAAATTTATGGCTAATGCCGGAATTTGTTCACGTCGTGAGGCTGATGAGTTTATCCAACAAGGGCTCGTTAAAGTTAATGGCGTCGTTGTTACTGAACTTGGAACAAAGATTTCTCATAGCGATACAGTTGAGTATGATGAAAAGATTGTTACACTTGAAAGCAAGTGCTATATCTTGCTCAATAAACCAAAAGATTGCGTAACAACAAGCGATGATCCTAACGGACGTTTGACTGTAATGGACCTTGTTAAGGGCGCATGTAATGAGAGAATTTATCCAGTGGGACGCCTTGACCGCAATACAACAGGAGTGTTATTGCTAACAAATGATGGCGATCTTGCCTCAAAATTGACACACCCAAAATATGTGAAAAAGAAAATATATCATGTGTGGTGCGATAAAGATATTTCAGAAGATGATATGCAACGCATTGCCGATGGTATAGAACTTGAAGATGGTCCAATTCATGCCGATGCTATCAGCTATGCAACTGAAACAGATCGCGATCAAGCAGGTATTGAAATCCACTCAGGACGTAACCGAATTGTACGTCGCATCTTTGAAACGCTTGGCTATCATGTAACTAAACTTGATCGTGTGTATTTTGCCGGGCTTACAAAGAAGAACTTACCACGTGGACGTTGGCGTTATTTAACACAAGAAGAGGTTAATTTCTTGAAAATGGGCTCATTTGAGTAATTGTAGATATAAGAATAATAGAATATAAAATGAAAAGAACTAAAATAGTTGACATCTTTAATCCTGAATTGATAGGATCACAAGTAAGTGTCAAAGGGTGGGTGAGAACTCGTCGTGGAAACAAGCATGTGCAATTTGTTGCCCTAAATGATGGCTCTACAATCAAAAACATTCAAATTGTTTTTGATATGGAGAAATTTACAGAAGATGAATTGAAACCTATTACAACCGGTGCAAGTATTCATGTAATTGGTCAGCTCG
>CAZCEB010000120.1:0-5770 GCA_964497305.1 uncultured Muribaculaceae bacterium
ACTTTGAGTGTGGTAGCTACTCACACGATTTAGATATCCATTATCGCCGTTTGACGCTTCCCAATAGATATAATTTCCATCAGTAGCATCGGCTGTGGGTTGATAGAAAGTAACTCTATAATCTGAAATTCCATTTCCTGTTTCATTGCCTTTCAGCTCATACCATGTGTCATCGGCAATGCCATTGGCATTTGAGTCTTGCATGACAAGGACAATTCCAGGCTCAGAACTGCCATATCTGAGTCCCTCGGTTGATGAGTTGGCATATACAGCATTGCCCACAATTCTGAAATCGGGACTTTCATCGATATTTACTATCGGTTTGCTTAACTTTAAAGTAATGCTCCCACCCCAGGCGCCGAGAGAAATCATATCTCCATTATTTAGCAATTCTGTCGCTTTTTGGCACATCGTTTCATGAGTGTCCCCTTCTTCATATTCAGGTATTTGGTTAACAAATTGTCCGGGAGCCGGAGAGTAGTCAAGAACGGTTATATTTACTAACTCGGTGGATGTATATGTAGGACATATTTCAGGCTCTTTTTCGTCTTCATTGCTATCACTACATGATGTAGTGAACAAAACAAACATTATTAATGCCCAATAAAAGATGTTTTTGAATAATTTCATTATATATTTGCTTTTAATGTTATCTTAATATTTCGACCCGGCATGGGATAATTGAGTATCACTTCATAATCCTGGTTAAAAATATTGTTTATCTCAAATCCTGCTCGACATTTTGTTTTATTGATATTGAAATTTTTGAATATAGATGCGTCATGGGTGTACCATGGTTGCTCATAGTTGGTGGGAATATTTTCCTGTGCATTGTATCTTTCTCCGGTGTAGATAAAGCTGTAGTTTAAGTCCCACCCATGATATGACGCTCGCGTGATAACAGAGCCTGAATGTAAAGGAATATATGGAATTTGGTCGCCATAATAAGCATCATGACGGTCGGTAAAATCTCGGGCTTTTTGATAAGTATAGTTTAGGCGTAGCCCTAAGTCTATATTTGCTACTCGTGCTTCTGCCTCTGTCGCAAGTTCTAATCCCAAAATCTCTACTTTGCCAAGATTTAGCATGGTCCATCGAAATTGTTGCCCCGATGGGTATGCGACAATTTTATTTGTTACTTTGTTGAAATAGGTATCAGCTTGAAATGAAAAGTTTTTGAGTACTGAATTATTGAATTTATGTCGATATATTGATGACAGACTATACTGGTAGGTGTATTCAGGCTCAAGGTATTTGTTCCCTATTTCTGTATAAAACAGGTCGTTAAATGTTGGCATGCGAAATGCTTTCTTAATAAATCCGTTTATGTGCCAATCAGTATAAGCTTTTGGTTGCCATGATACAAATAGGGCTGGAGTCCACTCCTCACGATAGCTTGTAGTGCGTTTATGCGTGTAGCCGTCGCCGGAACGATCCTGTATGAATGTCCCCAAAATGCTTGCTTGTGCGTTTAAACCATATCCTCTCATTGTTGTTGCTAATGCTGCCATCTCGGTAAATCGCACAGGATAGGCAAATCCTGACATGTTGGATGTGAGTTTGTTCCATTGAAAGTCGGTCGATAGGGATGCGTCCCACCAAGAAGTGATGCGAGTGAGACTCACCATCGATATATATGCCTCTTGTTGGTGGTATCTGTTATCGATATATAGCTCTTTGGGATCATCTCTTAAAAAATGCAAGTAGTCATAGGCATATTTTGCATTGACCTTCATCTGGTAACGTTTGGAAAATATATTTTCCCATGAGCCTTGAGCAAATATATTTCTATCCCATTGTCGCTCTCCGTTGCGGAATACATTGTTTACAATAGCTCCGGGTATTCCGCGCTCTGAGTTATAGAAATAGGTCTTTGCGCTCCATCGTCCTGTTGAGGTAAACCCAAATAATGATGCTTCGGCTCTCACCGCGTCGATATCTCCATTTTGGCGAGTCGCAGTAGTGTCATAGGCAACACTGTTGTCAAGATTTAATCGGCGATAACGGAATTTGTATTTGCCATTGGACCGAGTATATTCGGTACTTGCCGAGAGACTGACATGATGGCTTAATCGCTGTTCCCACACCACCTCCGGGTTAATCAATCCAAAACTGCCTGTTTTGAATTGTGCTATCACTCGATGTGTTTTCCCGTCGTCCCATCGTGGACGTCGAGTGCGTATATATATTGTTCCCGACGAGCCAAAGTCTTTAGCCCCCTGAAAGATATTGCTTTTTTGCCCATTATAAAGTTGAATTTCCTCGATATTGTCAAGCGAATATTTGCCTAAATCGATTTGTCCGTTTTGGGCATTGCCCAGCTGTATGCCGTCATAAAATACACCTATGTGGTGTGTCCCCATTGAACGTATGTTTACCGTCTTGATACCCCCAATGCCCCCAAAATCTTTTATCTGCACGCCTGAAAAATATCTCAGAGCATCTGCTACCGATTGAGAATTTAGATTTTGTAACGCTTTGCCACTCAATGATTGAGCAGGGATAATCTCTTTTTTGCGATTTTCGACAACGGTAACCTCTTGAACTTGAAAAATAGAGTCAAGATATAGGTCGTCAGTGTCATTTGCTGATGCAGTTATTGCCAATGCCGATATCAGAGATAATAATATGTTACGTTTTGGTCTCAAATCACGATTTATATAATTCTCAAATAAAAAATCAATCATCTTATCGCTTGCGATGAAATGATTGACAATCACTGATTTTGAGCCGATATCGGTCTCCTGTGTGGTGGAGTCTCACTTTTTCATGCGAAAGCGACTTGTGGGCGTATCTCAACGACCTCGGTTCCTGACTACAGAAAGAAAAATCCTCCCTCACAGTTGCGCGACAGTACACGATTTTCACGTGTTTCCCGATATTTGATTGCAAATATAGTATAAAAAGTTGAAATATAGAGATTATCAATATTCAAATAATCCATTCTTCTTTTTTTATCCTGTTTAATTTTGTCATAACTTTGCATTATGAATATGTCGGAAGTGAAAAGGCGCATAAAACCGTGGATGTTGCCCATAGCAATGTTGGGAGGGATTTTTTGTCATGATTTCATTGAAAAGATTGCTTTCCTGTCGCCCTATTTGATATTTACGATGCTGTTAATCACGTTTTGTAAAATATCTATTCGTGAATTTAGGGTTACTCGATTGTCGTGGAGACTGTTGGCAATACAAGTGTTAGGCTCATTGATAGTTTATTTTGCACTTCTTTATTTTGGCGATGCAGTAGCACAAGGTGCGTTTATATGTGTGTTCTGTCCGACAGCAACAGCAGCACCTGTAATAACCGGAATGTTAGGAGGGAGTATTTCTCGTCTGGCTACGTTTTCAATCATCAGTAATGTTGCAGTGGCAATGCTTGCTCCATTGTTTTTTACAATGATGGGCAGTAATGGACAGGTAGATGTGGTGGGAACAATGGTTTCTATCTGTTATAGAGTAATGCCTATGATAGTTTGTCCTCTTGTAATCGCTTTGCTGTTGCAAAAAATCACACCGAAATTACACCGAGGCATAGCAAGTAAACAATCTGTGTCATTTTATATATGGTCGGTAGCTTTGTTTATTGTGGTGGGAAAAGCTGTTTCTTTTGTAATGAATGAGCCATCAGAAAAAATACCGGAGATATTGCTCATTGCATTTCTCTCTGGCATAGTGTGCTGTATGCAGTTTTATTTTGGTCGTAGAATAGGTGGTCGATGTGGCGATAAAGTCGTTGGGGGACAGGGACTCGGTCAGAAAAATACTATTTTGGCAGTGTGGATGTCGTTAACCTATCTTAATCCGTTGGCTTCTATAGGTCCGGCTGCCTATGTGTTTTGGCAAAACACAATTAATTCGTGGCAACTTTACCGCAAACAAAAACAAACTAAATAAAAAATGAGAGTTGAAAAATATCCAACTCTCATTATCCTTAATTTTGAATAAGTCGACATCACGACATTATTTGATTTCTGTTTTCCAAAGTCCATGTAGGTTGCAGTATTCATACACGGCAATGGGGTTGCCATTACATGTGTGATAAATAGCTTCGGGTTTGTCCGATAGATTGATGCGTGTGCCACCATTTTCTGTTTCAATATAGATGAATGCAATGTGGTGTTCTGGCAACATGGGGTGTGCTACGCTCCCTACCTCTATCTTAAGAGTGTTTTCATCGATACGTGTAACCACAGGCACATGTTTTTCAGCGCTTGCGTCAACGGTGTTTGCAACGAGTTCTTGCATGTTTTCTCCACAACATTTAACAGGAACATTAGAATCAACGATTTTTTCGATGACATTTCCGCAATGGTTGCATTTGTAAAATTTAGTAGCCATAATTAATGTGTTTAAAAAGTTATTTGTTTTGTTTTTGCAAAGGTATTAGGTATGAGATTATTTTACAACAGAAAAAATCTATGGTAGTATAGATAGAGTGTATATGGGACAAAGATGAAATTTGCAGATAAACAATAAATGCACTATTTTTGTTAATATTTAACATGTAAACTTGCCGATATGAACAGCAGTATGTATGAAATATTAATGGGACTACCTTTGTTTAATGGTGTTAGCCGTGATTGTATCTCTCAAATAATTGAGAAATATAGGTTCCATTTCTTGAAGTATTTGCCTGGAGAACAGATAATTGCTGTCGGAGATACTTGTACGCATATTAAATTTATAATATCGGGGAGTGTGAGGTCGAAGATTGAAAATGCCGATGGTCGATTTAAGGTTTCTCAAACATTGACTGCGCCTGAGGTGATTGCTCCGGAATTTCTTTTTGGAAAGGCTACGCAGTACCCATGTACTGTTACAGCGATTGATGCAGTTGGTGTTTTGCAAATCTCTAAGGCGGAATATATGGAGATATTGAAGTCAGACAAGATTTTTATGTTTAACCTTTTGAATATTCTTTCTATGAATGCTCAAAAGTCGATTGAGGGGATTTTGGCAATGACAACAGGTAGCCTCGAAGAACGCATTGCGTTTTGGATTATTGCTTTAACTCAAATCGGTGGGACTGACATCGTGTTAACATGTAAGCAGCGAGATTTATATGCTTTATTTGGAGTTCAGAGAACATCCTTCATTGCCGCATTAGATGCTATGAGGGCTCAAGGGATTATTGAGTATGATTCAAGTGAGATTAGAGTCGTGTATAGACGAGCATTATTGGATGTCCTTGTTGGTATTTGAATATTGAAAATGTAAAATATAAAATATAATAATTCTCTATAATTAAATAAAGCCGTTCCTCACGGAGCGGCTTTATTTAATAACCTAACATTAATTTTGGTTAATCAAACCTAACATAAAACACATTTACTATTATGCTTATTAGCACTTTCAATAAAATTATACTAACCCTAAAAATTTAAGACCTAATTGTTTTTCATATGCAAAGTTATATCATGTTTTGTTGTTGAGTAGTGTGATATAGCTGGAATATAAATGAATATAGCTTATATTAATAATGTAAAATATTGAAATATAGGCGTATATGTCAACGCGGTAAAGTTGTGTAATATAAATCTATTTATTGATATATTAACGCTGATAGGTTGTGCTATTTTGCGAATTAATTATCATTACGTATCTTTGTCTGAGTAAAATACATTAATTGTATGGTAGGTAAAAGGTGGGTAATATTTCTGTTCTGTATATTTGCGCTTTCTGCTCAGGCTGAAGTGCAAATACCATCGACAATTGACGGAGTGCTTGATTTGTTTTATGACAATATGGAATTGTTCGAGTCATATGTG
>CAZCEB010000121.1:0-5753 GCA_964497305.1 uncultured Muribaculaceae bacterium
GAATGACGTTACTTTTTTTCCATTGTCAATGAGTCGTTGCATTAAATCTGTAGCATCACAATGCTCACCATATTCAAGTTGCTGCAATATTGATTTTTTTATCATATATATCCCCGCATTGGAATAATATGTATAAGTAGGCTTTTCTACAAGCGATTTAACCTTTTCGCCATCAAATTCCATTACCGCATATGGAACACTAACATTATAGGGGATTGATGCAATTGACATATCAGCATCTGTATCTATAAAATGAGTATAAAATTCTTCCAGATCTATATTGGTAAACAAATCAGAATTCATAACCAACACAATATCATTATGAAATTCTTTTATTAAACTTACCGAACCTATTGTTCCTAATGGAGCATCTTCTTCAACATAATCTATTGAAGCTCCCATTTGTTGCCCATTCCCAAAATAATCTCTTAATTGATTACTCAAATACCTTACTGATAACGTTATATTTGTTATACCATAGGAAAGAATTCGATTAATATTATGCTCTATAATGGGCTTTCCCCCTAACGGCAATAATGGTTTAGGACAATTATCAGTAAGAGGACTCAATCGTTCGCCTCTACCTCCTGCCATTAAAACTGCATCAACCGGCAATAGCGCATTAGTGTGTCGTAAATCTATAAGGTTCTTTATATGTCCTTCTTTATCAAGATATGGGACCAACGTAATACCTGATTTCTTTATCTCATTAAAAATAGATGGAGTGCTTTTCACCTCATCATCAATATAACGAAAAGACTTATGACAAATGCTATATATATCGTCAGTCATTAATGCACCTGCAATTAATCCACGACGAATATCGCCATCAGTAACTGCGCCAACAACAACTTCTTTGTCATCAACAACAAAAAGAGTAAAATTTGTTGTTTCATTTAACTTTTGTAATGCTTCAAGTAACGATGCATCTTTATTTATTATATGTTTAGATATATTCATGGCAAGTCATAAAAATGTTTTTTCAATAAACTTTTAGGCTCACATTTTCTTATTATCTCAAATATTTTGTCATTAGTACCATCCTTCTCATATGGATTAACAACATTTTGCAATTTAATTTTAAATTCGGAAGATAACGCCGTTTTCAAAGCATTATAAATATCCGTTTCATCTGTTGAACAATTTATAACACTATCGGCATACAATCTCCCTTTTTGGCGATCTCCAATATTTACTGTAGGGATACCAAATGATGGAACTTCAATCAAGCCACTTGACGAATTCCCCACAACAGCTTGAACATATTTTAATGACGAGAGATAACGAATATATCCCAACGAAGTGAAACTTATAGACTTTTCGGGATGTAATGAAACATACTCATTAATCATATCAATTACCACACGTCCATCAGAATCTGAATTTGGATTAGTAAAAATTATTCTACAATCAATACGATCAAGAGCATTAAGTAGATTTTGAAACTGAGACATCGTACTTTGTTCTTTTATCGTTTCAGGATGATAGGTTACCAATACACAATTATCACCAAATTCAAATCCTAAATTTGATTCAAGCGATTGTTTATCCATCAATTGAATTTGTTTCATATTGTCGATTCCTGTAGAGCCAACGTTAAATACTCGTGTAGGATCTTCCCCAAGTTGTATTACCCTATTTCGATACACATCAGTACTTGTAAAATGTAAATGGCTCATCTTAGTAATACTATGTCGGATGGCATCATCATATGCACCCTCTGTTACATCACCACCCGATATATGAGCAATCGGAATATTTGCCAACAATGCAGCAGAAGCCGCCCCCAACATTTCATAACGATCGCCCAATATAACAACCATATCAGGAGTTAGCTCATTATAAGCATCTGCAAAACCAATAATACCTAATCCTAAAGATTTTGTTGTCGCAGTTGGTGTATCAGCCGATAATAACATCTCTATTTTCTTGTCTATACGAAATCCATCGGCCTCTATTTCTTTGTATGTCAATCCAAATTCAGGAGAAAGATGCATATTTGTTGCAATTATCAGCAATTGCATTTCAGGACAATCATTTATGCGCCTCATCAGATTACTTAATAATCCATATTCAGCCCTTGTTCCAGTTACTACACATATTCTTTTCATATATCCTGATTTTTTAATTCAATTAATTCGTCTGCACAAAAATCTCTATGAGCAATCGTCCCAATAACATTGTCCCACAACATTGGGGACAAACCACTACCAGGGCGTTTCACAGTCAAATTATCCTCTGAGAATAATTCTCCTTTTTTTATATCTTTTAATGCAACTATACTTTTTCGTGCTGCAATAATATTTCCTTCTTCTGAAGCAGTAACCTTTTTGGAAGCATCGCCAAGAGCAATCTCAACATTACGTATAGCCTCTACCATACATTTTAATTCATTAGGCTCTAATGATGCTTTATGATCGGGACCAGGCAATGTTCGATCTAATGTAAAATGTTTTTCAATTACACTCGCGCCCAGTGCAACTGCAGCAATCGGAACTTCAAATCCTTTTGTGTGATCGGAATAGCCTACCTTCGTTCCATATTGTTCTTGCATTGCAACCATAGCTCTTAAATTAACATCATCAAATAGTGTGGGATATTGGGTATTACAATGCAATAATGTTATATCTTCAATTGATACACCATTAGTCAAAATTACATTTAAAGCTTGATTTATATCCTCATTTGTACACATACCCGTAGACATTACAATAGGGAGATGTGTTTGCGCAATCTTCTTCAGATATGGATAATTAGTAATTTCACCTGATGGTATTTTCCAAAAGTCAAGATTTAATGCCATTAAAAACTCCAAACTTTTTAAATCAAATGCCGTAGATAAAAATTTTACACCTCGTTTTTGACAATAATCAATAAGTTTATAATGGTCATCTTCACCTAATTCTAATTTTCGAAGCATTGATAATTGAGAATTATCATCTTCTTTTGCTTGTTTTTTTTGGTAGTCAGCTTGTTGAGCATTAGATGTAACTAATAATTCAGACTTAAACGTTTGAAATTTCACATAATCAACACCGGCATCAGCTGCCGCATCAATCATAGCTTTTGCCATTACCAATGAGCCATTATGATTTACCCCGGCTTCTGCTATTATGATCGTTCGATTCCTCATAATCAACCTTTTATCCTCGCAGGATTTCCTATATATGTTCCTTTTCGCAATATCGATTTAGTAACAATAGCACCAGCTCCAATAATACAATCATCACAAACTGAAACTCCATTAGCAATAATTGCACCACTACCAACAAATACACGATTACCTATTTGGCAATGTCCATTAACTATTGCTCCTGTTGAAATATGGCAAAAATCACCTATACTTACATCATGCTCTATATTACTATGAGTATTTATTATACAATTCCGTCCTACACGAGCATCAGCATTAATTATTGCATAATGCATAACCACAGTTCCTTCTCCTACCGATGCATAATCTGAAACATGTGCTGTTGATGCGACTATAGTAGCTAATTGTCCTCCTACATTCTTTATAATTGTATCTAATTTTATTCTTAAATCTGAATTCTTAATCTGACCAACAGTTATAATAAACTCAGCATCATTTATATAATTAGGGATATCATCATCAGTCCCAATAATAGGATAATCTAATACATTTGGGCTACTGCATTCCGGTCGCTCAATAATTCCATAAATACAATATCCTGAATTTTTTGCAACATCAATTACCGACTTGCAATGCCCACCACCACCTATTAATATGACTTTTTTGGCGTTAAACATTATATATGCCTGATTTATATTTTTTCAGATTTTCCTCCTTTGTAAACCAATCTATTGTTTCTTGCAATCCTTGGCGAATATCATATTGTGGACTCCAATCAGTGAGCGATTTTATTTTTGTATTATCTCCCCACAAGCGAAATACCTCTGAATTCTTGGGGCGTATCCGTTGGGCATCTTCTATGAATGTAACCTCTTTTCCCATCAATTCGGCTATGATGTTAAGAGTTTCCCTCATGCTTATCTCATAGTTACTACACACATTTACTTCTTGCCCAATAACATCGTCGCCACATTCAGCAAGTGAAATAAATCCACGACAAGTATCTTTTACATAGTTAAAATCGCGGGTAGGTGTTAAATCTCCTAATTTAATTTCTGTGGTCCCATTAGCTATCTGAGTAATAATTGTTGGAATAATTGCTCTTGCACTTTGGCGAGGTCCATATGTATTAAATGGGCGCACTATTATAATTGGCAACTTAAATGCATTATAAAAACTCATTGCTATTGCATCTGCACCTATTTTGGTTGCAGAATAAGGAGACTGTGGTTGCTTGGGGTGAGTTTCATCTATAGGAACATATTTTGCCGTACCATAAACCTCTGAAGTAGAAGTAACCAATACTCGTTTTACACCATTATCTAAAGCCGCTTGACAAATATTCAATGTACCTGTTACATTAGTATCAACATAGCTTTCCGGCGCAACATATGAATATGGGATAGCAATTAATGCTGCCAAATGAAATATAATGTCAACATCTTTTGTTATATGACGACAAAATGCTGCATCACGCACATCTCCACTAATAATCTCCAATGACTGATGTTTCACATCTTCAAGCCATCCCCAATTATTAAATGAATTATATTGAGCTAAAGCTTTAACCTGATAACCTTGTAATAACAACATTTCCGTTAAATGAGAGCCAATAAAACCATCGGCACCGGTTACTAACACTTTTATATTCTTTGCTCCCTTATTCATAATAATCTCAATTAATTTTTTTTCTTTCAAAAGCATCTATATAAGACCCTTCTGTAATATTATATATTTTTGTCCCAATCGATAGCGCATAATCATTTATTACATGATAAGACTTAAAAGCTATGTGCATACTCAACAATAAATCATGTAAATGCTTTGTTGAGACATATTGTTCTGAACCTTTTTTGTCATAGAAATGATTCAAGTCTTCCATCACAATATTATTCTCATTCACCCATATTTCTTTAAGCCAAGAATGATCAGCGCCGGCAACAAGAATCTCTTTATAGTGCAATCTTAACCCCGTCATTATAGATGGGACCAATACATTGCGCGGTCGAGGCATTCCTAATCCCTTTTTATAACATAAATTACAAAAACTCTTAAATCCCTCAATCGGTGTCATATTAAAATAATATACCGAAATTTTACCATTCTTTGCTATCTTCTCTTGAAATATAGGACTTCTCTTTGCTTCAAAAGATAAAAATAGACTCATCTCCCAATCTGTTTTTTTTACCATAGCGTCAAACAAACGATTGCAATGCTCCTCATCGGTAAAAAATATAGGATCAGCTACAAGATAGTATTGAGGTTTTAATTTGTTATAATATTCAGATAAAACTGCATAATTAACAGCCAACAAATCTTTCCTTTTAAAAATTTCAGGCTTAGTTTCAATCAAAGGACGCAATGAAGGACCATTTCCTAATACAAGTAGAGTATTTTGATTAGAATCATCTGGCAAACGGGTGCAAAACTTTGACTGTAGCATAATTTTTACTATGCTCAAAAACGTTTGCCATAAGCAATCAAGCCATTTTACCCATTTATCCATCATTTTATAATAGCTATTTTACCATTTATCAAAATAATAAAGTATCACTTGTCCATCATTGTTTATATATTTCAACTCCATCTTTGAGCTACTTTGCTTTAGAATTTCCAACTCGGTAATTCCTATAGGAATATGAGTTTCGGATAATGGGGC
>CAZCEB010000122.1:0-5744 GCA_964497305.1 uncultured Muribaculaceae bacterium
AAACACTACATTTCTCGTACACAAATCTATTGAGAAGCCATTTATTTCATGGCTAAATGATACATATATCCCTACTGCCGAAAAATCAGGCATTTTTATTGAACCACTATTATCTCGCGTGCTAATTGAAACTGACCCCGAAGCGACAAGCTATGCCTTGCAAATGCGCGCTCAATCACATGAAGATGCCAACAATTGGCATGAACAAGATGCTGCTACATTAAAAAATAGCATATTTAATAGGTGGGGAGAGAAAGTATTACATTTCACCACATTCATGGAAATCATCAATCGATGAGCAACGAGAGAGATCTGAAATATTGGGACCGAATAATCATTGGCATCGACCCGGGCACTAATGTAATGGGATATGGTATTCTCGGAGTGAAAAACAAAAAGCCCGAAATGATAGCAATGGGAGTAATCGAATTGAACAAATTTGAGAGCCACTATCTCCGCCTTTCACGCATTTTTGAACGCGTTACAGGACTCATTAAACAATATCTGCCCGACGAAATGGCAATAGAAGCTCCTTTCTTTGGCAAAAACGTGCAATCAATGCTAAAACTTGGACGTGCACAAGGGGTCGCTATGGCTACGGCTCTCCAACGCGATATACCCATCTGTGAATATGAACCTCGAAAAATAAAAATGGCGATTACCGGCAATGGTGCTGCAAGCAAAGAACAAGTCCAAGAAATGTTACGCCGCATCCTCAACATTCCTCAAGAATCTCTACTACCTCAACTTGACGCAACCGACGCTCTTGGTGCTGCATTGTGTCATTTCTATGAATCTTCACGCCCTCAAATAGAAAAAGGATGCCGCTCATGGAAAGAATTCATAGCCAAACACCCCGACAAAATAAAACGATAACACGCCCTATTGTTATATCAGCATATCTGCCAATATGGGCATCGTTTCATGTGCCGTCATATCTGAATGTGCAGGTACAATAGTTACATATTTTCGTTCAAGCCAATACAAGTCGGTCTCGTCGCAATTAGGCTCCTCATTGTGAAAATGCCCTGTCAATAAATAAAATGGGCGACCTATAGGGTCAATATATTCAGCATACTCATCGGTCCAATATCCACGTGCTGCACGAGCGACCTTAATTCCTTGTATGTCTGACGATGGGATATTGACGTTTAGACACACATCTTGAGGCAATCCCTTCGCAAGTACACGCGAAGTAATTTTTTCTATATATGGAGTAGAAGGGGAAAAATCGGCATCTTCGGCATAAGCAAGGAACGAATATCCAATAGATGTTACCCCCATCATACATGCTTCCATCGCCGCTCCCATCGTTCCTGAATAGATAATCGAATTTCCGGCATTTGAGCCATGATTTATTCCTGATAGCATCAAATCGGGTTTGCAATCAAGGATTTTATGCATTGCCATCTTCACACAATCCACAGGTGTTCCTGTAACAGAATATATTTTTGCTCCGCAATAATCCTCATGTTGCTTTACTCGTAATATCTTATCTACAGTTATTGCCGATGATTGTCCGGAACAATGCCCTGCCGGAGCTACAACCACAACATCTCCCATATCTTTAACACAATCAATAAGATGATACAACCCACGAGCATTCACTCCATCATCATTACTAATCAAAATTAACGGACGAGATGACTTGGTTAAGTTACTGATTATTGCATAAAATGATTTAGGCAGAATTATATTATCTTCTTTTATCGCATCTTTAAATAATGGGGCAATTTCCTCATCAGCAAATCCGGCAATTCCACAACCTATGCGCGTTACATAAAACACCAAATCCCGATGTTGTCGAGCAAATTCTATAAACTCATCTACATAGGGAGCTATCGTCTCAACACCACCTTGCATTGTGGGTATTGCATAGCTTTGTCCTTGCAACCCCACTCCCTGCCCAAATATAGCGCCAAATTTCATAACAGCCACTCTTGCAGCTCCTCCGCCATGCGCCCCTGCCAAATTGCTACCAAACACAAATACCTCATTGGCATCTAACGCCTCTATACGTTCCGGAGTAAATCTCTTTTCCATACCATTTTATTTTTCCAATAACAAAGATAATTAAAATACACCGGAAAAGCCAATGTTACATTATATCATCGTTAGTGATTGTCTTAGAAGTGGATTTCACGCGGGCATCAAGTGAACCGAAACGATATGCAATTGTGAGTTTTATGTTTTTATTTCGATATTCATCTACTGATATTCCCATATAATCTCCATTTACAATATGAGTTGGAGCTCCATAATAGCTCTCCGAAAATGGATTATAGGCATCAAATCTCACAGACAATCTATCTTCTTCAAGAAAACTGCGCTGTATTCCAAATGAATAAAAACAGCTTCCATCTTGATAACTATACGGAGTAATTTCATTTCCGCCATTATGTCCTGCGTCTAACGACAATTGTAATTTCCATGGCAACTGTTGAGATATTCGGGCATAACAGAATACTCTCCAACGATTTAGGCATATATCCATCGCCTTATTTTCTGCATATTGATTATATATTCCATAATTTAATATTATTTGTGTTTTACGAAATGGATTCCATTGTGCATATCCTTGCAATGAGCACATTGAATATTTTCCTGCATTAGCATAAGTTGAATATATCACATTATCCTTAACACTACGCAGACTAACAAAAGAATTATCTATCGTAGTATATCGCAATGAAGTATTTAATATCAACAATCGTGTATTAATCATATACCCGACTGATAAGCTGTGTTGATTTGCACTCACAAGATTTGGATTTCCGCAAGAAACTGATGATGGTGATTCATTTACAAACGGATTAAGACGTGATATTGAAGGGCGCTTAATTCGCATATTATAATTTAGACTGATACTATTTTTATCATTAACCTCATAGCTTGCACCCAATATTGGGACTATATCATTCAAGTCTCTATAAAAATTCGGAACTTCGCCTATTAAATATTTTCCTCCAAGTCGAGAATACTCATATCGTATTCCGGCATCAGCTTTCCATCTTTTTAAATTTATTGAATACTCCCCATATAACGCAGCAATATGCGAGTAGTGTATAAAATCAGAATTGCTATTATTCCCATTGTCATATTTATAACGAGTTTCATCATGATTATGACGTAATATATATTTTGTTCCAACATTAAATGTTCCTATGCCAAACATTGGTCGAACATAATCCAATTGAAATGTATGTTCACAAAAATCTTTACTATTAAATATTGAAATGTTTCTATATGATACCGGCATATTCACTGCATTTTCATAATGATATTGACCTCTCATCTTTGAATCTGAATAAGACAGTAAATAAGAAAACGATAATATTTCACCCGGTAATAGAGTCTTATGCTGATAATCAGCTCGCACATTTATTGAATTTTGGTTATAAGGTGGGAACAAACAACTTACATCAAAAGAATAATCTTTTGAACCATTTTTGTTATATAGTTTTTGAGTACCAAAAGTATTATATTTGAACTTCATAAAATGTCCATCTATCGAAATTGTTGCCAAATTTAAACTATCAATATCCCAACTTGCTGATAACCCTATATTATGAACATACCCTGGAGAAGTCATACATTCTGTCATAAATTCACGACTTCCACTTTCTTTATAAGTTATTTCACTTTTAAATTTTGTTAGTTGTTGTTTTTCTCCATAATAATTATATCCATAATTACCATTTATAGCAACATTCCCGATCTGAGTAGTTAGATTAAAACTACCACTATACATATCAGCCGTATTTGCGACTGCTCTCGCTGTTCCTACAATTCCATCTATAATACTACGTTCATCCATAATGATATTCAAAATTCCGTTTACCCCCTCTGCATCATATTGCGCACCCGGATCAGTTATAACCTCTACACGTTGCACTAATCCTGCCGGCATAGAACTAAGTGTTTCTTTTGGATTTTTAGTAAACAATCCGCTTGGTTTCCCATTTTTATAAATTACAAAATCGTTACTCCCATTAATTTTAATATTATCATTAGTATCCACTGATACCATCGGTACTTTTCGCAATATTTCCATTATTGTCATTGTGCGAGAATCCTTATCCCCCTTTACATCATATTCTATCTTACCGACAGAATGTTTCACCAATCTGCGCTGAGCGACAACTTCAATTTCTCCAAGATTTGTAACTATTGAATCTGCGTCATTTGATTCTTGGGCTATAATGGTATTTATCAAAAACGCCATTATAATCAATAAAAATAATCTATTCATAATGCTTTGTTTTTTGACACAAAGCTATATAAATAAGACTAATAAACGCCTATAACGCCATGTATCACACAATCGTAATACACTGACTCTCAGCAATGCACAAAAATATTTATATAACAAGGTTATTTCATTGCCACAAGTCGGTCAATATAATCTTTCAATGGCTCCTCTAATCTTAATTTTCGTGTTATTCTAGCTCGTTTTGTATTTGCCGAACATACATTACTATACCCCATACATATTGCTATCTCAGTATAGGAGAATCCACAACACATCAATCCTACTAAATATAATTCATCTTCAGTCAATGATGGATGCTTCTGCTCTAATCGGGATATTACATTATTGTAATTATTATCTATAAAAAAACGTAGGTCCTTCCAGAAATCATCAGGCAACTTTGTGCGTTTTATTTTCTCCTGAAAACGTTTCATGAATGTAGCCGGACTTCCACTGTATCGATAAGACATCTCAATCAATTCTCTTATATTTTCTATTTGTGTTGATAGTACACTTTTCAACTTTGTCTCATTTTCAAGTCTGGACATCAACTCAACTTTAGATTCATCATTTTCTAATTGTAATTGTCTTATTTGCTCAAGATTTTGCTTTGTCTGCAATTTCAGTCTCATCACTTTAAATAGTAATGCGATGAACAATAATATTATAATTATATTAATCAGTTTTCGCTCTGACCTTTCTCGCTTTGCTTTTAGTTTTTCCATCTCTTGATTTACAATTGACAAACATCTGCTTCGATGCTCCTCAATATCCATTGTTGGGACTAATGCTGTATCACTATTTTCTTGTGCCTTACAATAAAAATCAATAGCGACAGTATCATTTCCCGCTCTATCCAAAACTATTCCTTTGTAAACCAAAGAACGTATCATTCTTCCCGGATCATGATTGTCTTGATAATAATTCAATGCAACATCTATCAATGTTGTATCGTCAATAACACCCTCTGATGACCACTGCGCCTGTACTGATAATAAGGCATAACGAGCATATTCTGATTTTGTCTCTATTGAATCGACATCTATGCTTCGAAGCAATGCTAATGCGCTGTCAGGAAATTCGGTTAACAACTCCTCTGCTGCATTTAATCGTGCATCGGCTGAAGAACGATTATATTCTCCACAACCTGTAAGAATCAAAACAAACAAAATAAATACTAATATCAAACTGCGCATAATCATTTATCAACTTTTGAAAACAAGTATTGTCCTTTATATTTTGTTTCTTTTCCATACTCTACTGCATGTTGCGGACATGTGTGATAACATCGCAGACACAATGCACAATTAATGCCCCATTGTGGACGTCGCTCAGTCATCGTGAGATTTTTAAACGGACATTCTTTGGCACATTTTCCGCAGCCTATGCAACATTCTGTTACATGAAATGGCTTCGGAGACATGCAAAATCGCACAAAATAGGGATATATCAAATAAGTTTTAAACCATGCCCAACTCCCTCGCTTTACGTC
>CAZCEB010000123.1:0-5733 GCA_964497305.1 uncultured Muribaculaceae bacterium
TAATATTAAGTCATGCAAGCCATCAACCACGATGGCTTCTGTTATGTTATACCCTATTCTTTTCCCGATAGTAGATATGTCTTGAACATTTAATACTGCATCGCCACAATTAAATGATTCATTCCATTGGTTTCCGTATATACTTTTATCGGAATGCATTAAAAGTATTGGTATATTTATTCGATTACCGGTAAGTATATCGTCATGTGCTTTATCTATTGCTTGCAACCACCCCAATCTGACGGGTGGTGATTGTATTAATTTCCAGTTGCGATTATATTCCCATTCTCCATGAAAATCTTTTAATAGGCTTTCTCCATAAGCGGTGCTTATTCCTTGTGGAATAGAAATATTAGGAAATACATTTCCAAGTGTACCAACAATGGGAATCAATATGTCTTTCATAAATACTGACATGTTCCATTCATAAAAAGGACTATTTAGAATCAATCCTTTAAGCGCTTTGTTGGGATGGCTCTTTACATAAAGTGTTGCAATTAATCCTCCGGTAGAGTGGCCCATTATGAATATCTTAGAAATGCCTTCAGCTTTCATGGTAAATAAAGCGGAATCAATGTCTGCATAATATTCACTTAGATCTCTAACTTCAAACATTGTGTTTCTATTAACAATGGAACGTCCATATTTGCGTAAGTCGGTAGCATAAAAGTTAATACCATGTTTAGTGAATTGATAGCCTAATTCTTTTTGAAAAAAATAATCATTATATCCGTGTATATATAATACCCCAACCCCATTGTTAGTAAGGCTTGTTTTTTTGATTATAGTGGAACGAACAGTCCCGCTATAATCATTTGTATGGTGTATATATTTCATTTGATAATCATCCCCAAGAATGTCCGGTTGCCATTGTGCTATTGCATTTATGGTGCAAAAAGAGAAGATTACTAATATTATAAAATTTTTCATAGAAATAAGTTTTTAGTCATAACGATATTGAAATGCTTTTATTTTGTGGATTATTGGTAAAACTTGCTTTGCCGAAATATAATAAAATGCTAAATTTGTAATTACTAATAAAAGAATAATATGAAAGTTACAGAGTTAATAGCCCATTATAGAGAGCCTAAATTTTCTATAGAAGTGTTGCCCCCTTTAAAAGGTAAAGGGATTTCACAACTTTTCAATAATATAGATAGTTTAATGGAATTAAAACCATTATATATAAATATAACAACTCATCGTAGTGAAATGGTTTATAAAAGTACTTCTGATGGTTTGTTTCAAAAAGTAACTGAGCGTTCTCGACCGGGAACAGTTGCAGTTGCCGCAGCTATACAGCACCGATATAATATTACGGCTGTCCCACACATTATATGTAGTGGATATTCAAAGGCAGAAACTGAATATGCTCTGATTGACTTGAATTTCCTTGGTATTACTAATTTGTTATTACTTAGGGGGGATAAGGCTAAGCATGATAATCGCTTTGTCCCAAATGAAAATGGGCATGCCCATGCATCGGAATTGCAACTTCAAGTAAATGATTTCAATAAGGGTTATTTCCTTGATGGAACAAAAATGGATATAATCACAGGGGAAACATTCTGTTATGGTGTCGCCGGATATCCTGAGAAACATGAAGAAGCTCCCAATTTGGATATCGATATTCATTGGTTGAAGCATAAAGTTGATAGTGGTGCAGAATATATTGTAACGCAAATGTTTTTTGATAATCAGAAATTTTATGACTTTGTTGAAAGATGCCGTAAAGCCGGAATAAATGTTCCTATAATCCCCGGAATAAAACCAATCACCAGTGTAAATCAGTTAACAGTGTTACCAAAAGTATTCCATGTTGATTTACCATCAGAACTTGCCAACGAATTAATGAATTGTCAAGATGATGTAATGGCTAAATCATTAGGCGTAGAATGGTGTACAATGCAAGTGAGAGATTTGATTGCTCATGGGGTTCCAAGTATACATTTCTATTCGCTTAATGCAACCCAAAGTGTGAAACAAGTGGCATCAGAAATATTTTAAAGCAGTATGAAATTTAGTGATATTCCGTCTCATGAGTCTGCGAAACAAAGATTATTATCATTTGTTGACACAAATAAAATTCCACATGCAATATTATTAGAAGGGCCAAGTGGAATTGGTAAATTTGCATTAGCTCGTGCGTATGCTCAATATATACATTGCCAAAATCGTAGAAATGGTGATAGTTGTGGCATGTGCCCTTCTTGTTTACAACATGAATCGTTTAATCACATTGATACTCATTATGTTTTCCCTGTTGTCAAAAAATCATCCCCCAAAAAATCTTTTTCAGATGATTATATTGATGTGTGGAAAGATTTTTTAGGCGAAAATCCATATATGGATTTTCAACGATGGCTTATTGCATTGGATAACGTAAATTCTCAACCATCAATATATGTTGATGAAAGTGAAGAGTTAATACGAAAATTGAATTTCACATCACATCAAGCAAAATATAAGGTCGTATTGTTTTGGTTACCAGAGAGAATGAATCAAGAGTGTGCCAACAAACTATTAAAATTAATAGAAGAACCTTATGCTGATACATTATTTGTCTTTGTAAGTAATAATTCCAGAGAAATATTGCCTACAATATATTCTCGTACACAACGTATTGAACTCAAGAGATTATCCGATGAAACGATTGCACAATATTTAGTTAGTAATTATGCAATAGATGGTCAAGATGCATTAGCTTTGGCTCATATTGCAGATGGTAATATTATTGAGGCAGACAAAATAGTTTCATTGTCAAAAGAAAATAATCGTTTCCTTGAATTATTCATTAAATTAATGCGTTTAGCATATCAACGAAAAGTAAAAGAGTTGAAATTATGGAGTGTTGATGCTGCCGGGCTTGGACGAGAGCAAATTATGCGTTTTTTGACTTATTGTCAGCGACTCGTTAGAGAGAATTTTATCTATAATCTGAGCGTGTCAGAATTGAATTATCTAAATAGAGAAGAAGCACAATTCAGCCAAAATTTTGCTCGCTTTATTACAGAGAAAAATGTCATAAAACTTATTGATGTTTTGAATAAAGCTTTAACTGATATTTCCTGTAATGCAAATGCCAAGATCGTTCTCTATGATATGTCTATAAAAGTGATTATGTTATTGAAAGCATAGGATTGGTATATGGAGCCTTTTTTGAAAAACATTGCAGAGATTTACATAAAGAATGAATTGGCTAATATTGCAGATTATTGTTTTGTATTTCCTAATAAGCGAAGTGGTGTTTTCTTTAGTAAATATTTATCAGAAGCCGTAAACACATCTATGTTATTGCCGGAGATAATAACAATTAGTGACATGATAAATAGTTTTTCTACCGGAGTTGAAGCATCACGATATGAACAATTGTTTATCCTTTATAAAATTTATAAATCAATATCTAATGAAATTGTGGAATTTGATCAATTTCAGTTTTGGGGAGATATGATATTAAATGATTTTAATGATGTAGATAAATATCTTGTAAATCCAAAACAATTGTTTGTAAACGTTCAACGGCTAAAAGAAATAAATAGTAATTATCTTACCGAAGAACAAATTAAAATTATAAATAAATATTGGGGAGAGAACCGAGCTATTGATTCTGTAGATAAATTTTGGAAACACCTTGATAATGGTGAGAATAATGGGGTCACTCGTGATAAATTTTTAAAATTATGGGAAATATTATATGATTTATATATTAAGTTTAATATTGAATTGTCAATAAAAGGTCTTTCCTATTCTGGTCGATCATATAAAGAGGCTGCAGAAACGATTTCATGCACATCTCCGGAATCATTATCGCACAAAAGATATATTTTTGTTGGCTTTAATGTATTATCTGCTTCGGAAATAAAGATTTTTGATAGACTTAAGGAAATTGATTGTGCTGATTTTTATTGGGACTATAATTCTCGATTATTTATGCATAATCATAATAAAGCGTCCCGTTTTATCAGTAAATATGTTAAATTATTTCCATCGAGATATAACATTGAAAATCAAAATATAGAGACTATACCCAATATTAATATTATCGGAGTTCCGTCAAATATTGGACAAGTAAAAGAGACCGGAAAATTATTGACGGAATTACATGAGTATAAATTAATCCCAGATGCAGGAAATGCGATAAATACGGCTGTAGTGTTGCCTGATGAAAATTTGTTCATTCCGTTAATACATTCATTACCTGAGAATTTTAATGCAGTAAATATAACGATGGGATATCCAATGAGATTTACTCCGGTATCAGCATTAATTCGTGCAATTGTCTCAATGCAACTCCGATTGCGGAAATTAAGAAATGAATATGTCTTCTATTACGAAGATTTACAGAATGTATTGGCTCAGCCGTTGATTCGAGCTATTGCAAATGACGAGTGTGAGCAGATCCAAAATAAAATATCTCAAAATCGTTTATTTAATGTCTCAGCAAACTATTTAGCACAAGAATATCCTCATTTAGAAATAATATTTACTCCGGTAAAAAATATAAAGGATTTCAAGGAGGTATTTGCTTATACAATAGTATTGATTAATTTTATCAGACAGAATCTTTCGATGGTAAAACATTCATCACTTGATGTGTCATTCTTGTCCCGATATACACAAGCGTTACAATCATTGAGAGTGTTAGTAGAAAGATATAGCATTGAAATGCAGGAGCATACATTCTTTCATCTAATAGAGCGGGCTATATCATCAGATACGATAAATTTTGAGGGAGAGCCATTAAAAGGGCTTCAGATAATGGGCGTTTTGGAAACTCGAGCATTAAACTTTGAGAATGTAATAATGCTTTCGATGAATGAACGAGTGTTCCCTCGTAAGCATTTTTCACGCTCTTTTATACCAGATGCACTTCGACGCGGATATGGTATGTCTACAATTGAATTTCAAGAAAGTATATATGCCTACTATTTTTATCGATTGATTTCTCGTGCGACGAATGTGTATTTACTATATGACGCTCGCACCGCCGGAGTTAAGAGTGGTGAAATGTCGAGGTATTTGTATCAGTTAAAATTTTTATACCCCCAAAATACTATAAAAACATCACTTGTTGATTATGGAATCCGTTCCACTCGTCGAGATGGGATTATAATACCTAAGACTAATGAAATTATAGAAAAACTCAATAAATTTCGGATTGAGGGATCTGGTAAAGCATTATCAGCAAGTGCAATAAAAAAATATTGCCATTGCCCATTACAATTCTATCTTGAAATAATTGAGGAATTGAGAATTGAAGATGAAGTTAAAGAGTATATGGATGATATAACATATGGTAATATTGTTCATGCTGTTGCTGAAAAACTATATAAAGGTCTTGATGGTATTGAGATCACAGATGCTGTGCTTGACCGATTAAAGAATAGTACAGCAATGTTGTCCAAAGAGATAACAATAGCTGTGAATGAACATTATAATAAGCTTGGCAAGAATAACGATACTGAATTATATGGCGAAGCAAAAGTCCTTGCCGAAATTATGCTCTATTCTATAAAAGAATTGCTCGAAAAAGAAAAGCAGTTTGCGCCTATAGATTTTAAATCAGCCGAGGAGAAAATGACAGGGCGATATCAAGTTTCTCCCGACCTGGAGATAAACATAAAACTATATATCGACAGAGTTGATGTTGCAATGGTTGATGGCAAGGAACAACTTCGCATAGTTGACTATAAAACAGGAACAAAGACTTTTTCTCTCGATGACGTAAAACGT
>CAZCEB010000124.1:0-1844 GCA_964497305.1 uncultured Muribaculaceae bacterium
CCGGAGGTATAATATATGCACTGAGAATATATGATGATGCCGCAATTACTGCTGCTGATACCATATAAGGCAACATTAGTCGCTTAAAACTCACTCCCGAAGCAAGCATTGCAATAATTTCTGAATTATCAGCAAGTTTAGATGTAAAAAATATAACAGCAATAAAAGTAAATAATGGGCTGAATTGATTAGCAAAATAAGGCAAAAAATTAAAAAAATAATCAAATATTGTCGCATCAAGTGGGGCCTTTAGAAACGCATCAAGTTTCTCATTTATATCAAACATTATTGTGATTGCCAGTATTAAAACAATCGCAAATATATAGGTTCCTAAGAATTTCCTTATTATGTACCAATCAAGCTTTTTCAACATAATCAAAATATTACAATCTGCGTGTAACACGCTCTAACATCATTGTTTTCCATGGCTTAAAATCTCCGGCAATAATATGACGACGAGCTTCTCCTACAAGCCATAAGTAAAATGCAAGATTATGTATTGATGCTATTTGCATTGCAAGAATTTCATCGGCTATAAACAAATGTCTTAAATATGCTTTTGAGTATTGTCTATCAACATAACTTGGACCATCTTCTTGTATTGGAGAAAAATCATCGGACCATTTTTTATTTCTCATGTTCATTATACCATGAGTAGTAAACAACATCCCATTTCTACCATTACGAGTAGGCATCACACAATCCATCATATCAACGCCACGATCAATAGCTTCTAATATATTTGCAGGAGTACCCACTCCCATCAAATATCGAGGTTTGTCATTTGGTAATATCTCATTTACAACCTCTATCATATCATACATGACCTCTGCCGGCTCCCCTACAGCAAGTCCACCGATTGCATTTCCATCAGCGCCTAACTCTGAAACTGTTTGTGCCGATTGTCGACGCAAGTCTGGATAAGTACACCCCTGAACAATAGGGAAATAGGCTTGATTATATCCATATTTACCCTCTGTTTCCTGATAATGTTTCCACCCACGCATTAACCATCGTGTAGTTAATCCAAGTGATTTTTTTGCATATTCATAATCAGCTGTTCCCGGTGGACATTCATCAAGTTGCATCATTATATCTGCACCTATCGAACGTTGTATATCAACAACATTCTCAGGTGTAAACAAATGTTTTGAACCATCTATATGAGAACGAAAATAAGCCCCTTCTTCTTTTAATTTTCGATTACCTGACAAGCTAAACACCTGGAATCCACCACTATCTGTTAATATTGGACGATTCCATCCATTAAACTTGTGTAATCCACCTGCCTTCTCTAATATCTCTATCCCAGGACGCAAATATAAATGATAGGTGTTACCCAATATAATTTGAGCTTTAATATCATCTCGCACCTCATGCATGTGAACTGCTTTCAATGCGCCAAGTGTCCCTACCGGCATAAATATAGGAGTCTCAATTTGCCCATGATCAGTCGTAATCAAACCTGCACGAGCATTACTATTTTTATCTGTTGCTTGCAGTAGAAAGTCCATATTAATGCAAAGTTACGCAAAACTATTGAATAGCCGACACCGCAGCTCGATATTTTGCGATTGTTGTACTTTTCTTTATTGATTTTAATACTTTATGTCCAATTATTGGTTCTTGATAGTCCCACACCGACTTCATCTTCATCAGTAACTGAGTTTCTCCCTGTAACACATTTTTATAATAATCAAACATTTTATCATGCAACTCTTTGTATAAAGTCAATTTTTGCTCTATACTTAAAGTTTTTCCTTGCCTATATTCCATTCCCAAAGAAGGATTTGTCAAAAGTCCACGACCTATCATCACTGATTCTAATTTTGGGTAACACATTG
>CAZCEB010000124.1:1944-5726 GCA_964497305.1 uncultured Muribaculaceae bacterium
TTATCAACTATCCCTTTATATTGTTGACTCCCAATACGAGGATGAATAACAACTTGTCGCAATGGCGTGTCATTGATAATAGGCAACAATTTAAAACTCTCGTTTCTATCATTTAGACCTAACCTCATTTTTATGGAAAATAAGACACCTACTCTTTTGCAAACTTCTGTAAATATATCTTTAATTACATCAATCTTAGGTAATAACCCAGCACCTCGTCCTTTATTCGTTTGTAATGGAAATGGGCAACCAACATTTATATCTATTTGACTATAGCCGAAAGAAGTTATCGCATCAACGAGAAAATTAAACTCATCAACACTATTTACAATTATCTGAGGGACAAGATTTACTCCTACATTATTTTCCGGCAAAACATCTTTTAAATCTTTAGCTCTGATTGATCCTTTTTCAATCCTAATGAAAGGGGTAAAATAACAACCGATGCTATCACCGTAAACTTCATTATGAAATCGACGATATGCAGCATCGGTATATCCTTGTAACGGAGCAAATTGTATCTCCAACATTTATTATTCAAATAATTTTTCTGGATATTCTCCTATTTCATGTAATTCAGCAAGTTTTTCTATAACAAGCGGGCGATCAGTAGGATATGTTACGCCAAACCATTTTGAATTTGTATGCATTACTTTTACAGTTGCATCTCCCGATACAATCAACTGATTTACAACTGACGGTATAAAATATTCTGCCCTTGGATTATTCAGATTTTCATCTAAAAAATCGCGAAACATTGTCTCACTAAAATCAAAATAATCTGGAGTAAACCCCCACATATTCATTGAAACTAAAGTTGATGGTTTTAGTTTTTGTATAGTACCATTCTCGTCTGGATAAACAATCGCACCATTAGAATTATAACCAATTGATGTTCGTTCCACAATATTGGTTAAATATCCCTTTTTCATGTCACACACACCACGAGAAACTGTTCCTCCTTCTGACATTGTATTGCCGACTTCAAAGCCCACCATACAATAATCTCCTGTTATATCACGTTCACGCATCAATTCTGCAGCCATGACCTCAAATGTATTTCTCCCATAAAAATCATCGGCATTTATTACTGCAAATGGTTCTTTTATCACATCTTTTCCCATCAATACTGCATGATTTGTTCCCCAAGGTTTTTGTCTATCTGAAGGACATTTATATCCCTTTGGTAAGTAATCTATTCCTTGAAAAACAATTTCTACATGTACATGATTTTTATATTTCGACAATATTTTTTCACGAAAATCGGCTTCAAAATCTTTTCTTATCACAAACACGACCTTACCAAATCCACTACGGACAGCATCAAATATCGAATAATCCATTATAGTTTCTCCATGAGGACCAAGTCCGTCAAGTTGTTTCAATCCACCATAACGACTACCCATTCCGGCCGCAAGTACAAACAATGTTGGTTTCATTATATTAAATTCACTTTTATATAAAACGCCCAAATGCGTTCTTAGATTATTAGGTTAACTTTCATTTAGCATTTTTTACAACTATCTCAAAAAAAAGAATAATTGCAATTTTATGCAAATATAATCTTTTTTAATCTACTAATTAGAATTCTCTTAAATCTTTTTCGACAAATGTATTTTTCTGTGCCATATTATTGAGTGTAATTTTTTGTTTTGCGAAGCGATTGCACTAACTTTGCACTAACTGAATACTGATTTCCATGCAACAATATTACGCCGAAGTTCTCCTTCCACTACCATTATTTAGTACTTTTACCTATCATATTCCGGATGAATTGGTGGGTAAAATTAAGGTTGGCTATCGCGTAATAGTACCTTTTGGTCGCAAAAAATCCTATACAGCAATTGTTACCGCAATATCTCCTATTGCACCTCAAGGGTATGAAGTAAAAGATATTACGATGATGCTTGATGATTACCCTATTGTGCGACATCCACAATTAAAATTATGGGAATGGATTTCAGATTATTATCTATGTGCACAAGGCGATGTTTATAAAGCAGCAGTACCGGCAGGGCTGAAAGTTGAAAGTGAGACATTCATTGAACTAAATAACGATTTTGAAGAAAATGAACACAATCAATTAAACGAGCGTGAAATCATCGTGTGTCAAATACTTGACCATAATGGGCGCATGACTCCTGCCGAAATCGAAAAGAAATCAGGGTTCAAAAATGTAGAAGCTATTGTTAGCCGTCTATTAGAACAAGAAGCAATTATCATTTCCGAAAAATTAGTTGAGCGATATCGTTCGCGCAAAGAGACATACGTAAAGCTCACTGCTAATCAAGGAGATAATGAAGCTTTACATGATGCATTCAACAAAGTCAAGGGGGCAAGGAAACAGGAAACCACCTTATTAGCATTAATTGAGTTAACCGGTTTTTCTCGCAAAGAAAGTCAATTAAAAGAAGTTTCCCGACAAGAACTTCTTGAACGCTCCGGCTCTACTTCTGCAATAGTAAAAGCAATGGCCGATAAAGGGATTGTAGAAATATACAAAAAAGAGATTAATCGATTTAGATATAATGGATTAGTGGGTGGGGGGCTTCCAACGCTCAGCGATGCTCAAAACAAAGCCCTTGATGAAATACATCGCAGTTTCATTAGTCATGATATTTCGTTACTCCATGGTGTTACATCAAGTGGGAAAACAGAAATATATATTCATCTTATTTCCTATATTCTAAAACAAGGAAACCAGGTATTATATCTTGTCCCTGAAATTGCTTTAACAACACAACTCACACAACGCCTACAACGAGTTTTTGGAGACAAAGTAATCATATATCACTCAAAATTCTCAGACAACGAACGTGTAGATATATGGAAACGGATGTTATCTTCAAGAGAGCCATGCGTGGTGATAGGCGCTCGTTCATCTCTTTTCTTGCCTTTCAGCAACTTATCTCTTATTATTGTGGACGAAGAACATGAGTCAAGTTACAAACAACAAGATCCTGCTCCGCGATATAATGCTCGAGATGTAGCCACTGTACTTGCTTCTATGCATGGAGCAAAAACATTGCTTGGTAGTGCGACACCTTCAATCGAGACCTATTTTAAATCCACATCAGGACGATATGGATTTATTGAACTATCAGAACGTTACGATGGAGTAAGACTACCTGAGATTGAAATCATCGACATGAATCTTGCCCGACGCAAAAAAACTACAATAGGTACATTTTCAGAACGCACTCGCATTCTTGCAACTGAAGCAATCAGTCGAGGCGAACAAGTTATATTTTTTCTTAATCGACGGGGCTACGCTCCATTAGCCAGATGCAAGCAATGTGGATGGGTTCCGAAATGCGAAAATTGCGATGTATCCCTCACCTACCACCGCCGATATAATCAATTAATCTGCCACTATTGCGGAGCCACTCATCCTTTACCTCACATTTGTCCTGCATGTAAAGAGCCGAGGGTTGATGTGCTTGGATATGGAACAGAGCGTGTTGAAGATGAAGTCGAAACAACATTCCCCGATGTCAAGATTGCACGAATGGACCTTGATACAACTCGCAATAAAGATGGATACGAAAATATAATCGACGATTTTTCAAAACGCCGTTCTCAAATACTTGTAGGCACCCAAATGGTAACCAAAGGGTTAGATTTTGATGGTGTCAGCCTTGTAGGTGTAATTAATGCCGACTCTCTAATAAATTTTCCTGACTTTCGTGCAACAGAAAGAGCCTTCAACATGTTGGAACAAGTTGCAGGTCGAGCCGGCAGACGACAAGCACAAGGTATCGTTACAATACAGACTACACAAC
>CAZCEB010000125.1:0-5704 GCA_964497305.1 uncultured Muribaculaceae bacterium
CCATCAAAGGAGGAAAGGGAGAAATCATCGACGACCGCTTGCACACCGGCAAGCAGTATCTGAGCATGAACGGCACCTTGTTGTATGACAACGTTGCCCGCTACTACAGCCCCGTGCATGGACGCTTCATTACCCCTGATGCACTTTCGGACGACTTACCTATTTATTCTATATCAGTTTAAGAGAGGATAGGAAGACGAGGAGAATACCTATGGGGGCAATGTATTTCAAACTGAAGATTATGATTTTCATTACGTGGACCTTTACATCGCCATCGTTGGTAAGTTGGCTTTTGATGATGTTTCGGTCGAGTAGCCAGCCGGCAAAAAATGCGATGAACATGCCTCCGACCGGGAGTAAGATATTTGATGAAACATAATCAAATAGGGAGAAAATTGTGTGTCCACATATTGTCCAACCGCTTAAACAACCAAATGATAACGCGCAGAATGTGCCAAAAAACATCGCAATTCCGGTATTCAGATATGTTGCTTTAGAGCGACTCATTTTTTTCTCCTCGGTGAGATATGCTATCGATACCTCGCTCATAGAAATAGTTGAAGAAATAGATGCTAAAAACAGTAGGAAGAAGAAGAGGGTTGACCAAAAGATGCTGCCAGGTAGTTGGCTGAATATGTTTGGTAGAATTTCGAAAACGAGTGTAGGTCCTTGTGTAGGTGAAACGCCAAAAGTAAATACCGCCGGAAATATAATGACTCCGGCAAGAATGGCAACAGAGGTGTCGAGTAATGCTGTTATAGTTGCGCTACGCACTATGCGTGTCTTTTTGCTGAAATAGGACCCATAGGTTAACATTGTTCCTAAACCAAGGCTTAAAGAGAAAAATGCCTGTCCCATTGCTCCAATCATTACCGATGAGTCGATTTTAGAGAAATCGGGAGAGAAAAGAAATTTTAATCCATCAATGGCGCCTGGTAGCATTAATGAATTGATACAGAAAATGATGAGTATAATAAATAGACATGGCATCATAATATTAGACATGCGTTCAATGCCTTTTTGGACACCACGAATTACAATTATGAAATTAATTAAAAGAAATATAATCGTCCACATTAAAGGACGCCAATTATTTCTGCTGAAATTAGCAAATTGAGTGTGGAATTCTTCTGACGATGAAAAATTTAATCCACCGGTTAGTGATTGATATAAATATTCAAGAGTCCATCCGGCAACAACAGAGTAAAAGCTGAGAATCATGATGGATGCTATAATTCCAATGTACCCTACCCAATGCCATTTCCCTGATTTTTGCAATTTGCGGAATGCTCCAAATATATTACTTCGAGTATTTCTTCCTATCATAAACTCTGCACAGAGAATGGGTATTCCAAATATGAAAATAAAACATAAATATGTGATTAGGAATGCTCCTCCTCCATGTGTTCCTGCTTCGTAGGGAAATCTCCAAATATTCCCTAATCCTACCGCTGAACCTACAGTTGTTGCGATTACTCCAAGACGAGTAACAAATTGCGCTCTATTATTGTCTTCTTTCATTGTGCTTTATTTTATATCGTAAGGCACCGGTTGCGAGAGTGGATTGCGTGTTGGTGCTTGTTTTTGTTGTTTATTTTGTTTGTGTTTACTCTTTGTGGTCTTTTTAAATTTTAGAGTATCGTTGATTATTGCTTGTTGCTTTATTATTGCGGACGAATCAATTGCTGATGATAATGTATTGCTGTTATAATTGTTTGTAAAATATATAATAGTAGTAACAATTGATAATATAAGAAGCAATACAATCATGCCACGACGTTCCCCTGCAGTAAAATTATTAGCCATTAATTATAAAAATGATGATATAAGTATGCTCGCAATTAATATAGGGGCAATATATCTTATTATAAATACAACAATTTGAAATGTTCGAGCAGTTATAGAACCGTGATTGGTTAGCTCATTACTTAAGAAATTTTTAGGGGCAAACCAACCTACATATATGCATAATAAAATAGACCCAATTGGTAACATTATGTTTGCCGTTAAATAATCAAATAAGTCAAATATATTTTTCCCAAATAATGTAACATCTGACCATGAGCCTTGGGAAAGAGAACAAATTGTGCTCAAAACAAATAAAGGAAGCAGAACGGTGAAGCAAGCTGCATTGCGAGACATTTTACATCTATCCTGCATAAATGCGATTGTTACTTCAGCGATAGATATGGTTGAGGTAATAGCTGCAACAGTCAAGAACAGGAAGAATAGTGCTGACCACAAATGAGAGTAGGGCAGTTGTGCAAAAACTTGTGGTAGTGTGGCAAAAACAAGAGTAGGACCATTTAACGTAGCATCTTGTAATCCAAATGATGTTACTGCCGGGAATATGATTATGCCCATCATGAAAGCAACGAAAATTACACTTGTTGAGACAGTAAATGATGTTTTAATTAATCGTGTATCTTTAGGAAAATATGATGCATAAGTGATGAGAACGCCCATGCCGAGACTTAAAGAGAAGAATGCTTGTCCAAGCGCACGAATGACAACTGATGGTGTTATTGCGCTAAAATCGGGATTTAGAAAAAATTTAAGACCTTCATCGGCTTTAGGTAGAGATAATGATACAAAACAAAAGGCTAACAATAGAATAAAAAGCATGGGCATCAAAATATTAGAGATGCGTTCAATCCCTTTTTGCACACCAAATAGTAGTATCCCAAGATTAATACCGATTACAATAAAAGTGTGGATTAATGGATTTATATCGGTGCTTATATATTCTTGCATGCGTATTGCAAACAAGTTGTCATAATCTGTTATGTTTTCAATTGGTTGATATAAATGTCCTGTAATTGATTGCCACATATACTCAAAAGTCCACCCTGCAACCACCATGTAATAACATAAAATGAGGTAGGAGGTGAGAATTGCTAATGCTCCTGCCAACCACCATTTTTTGCCGGGTGCAAGATTGCGAAAAGAGCCAACGGCATCAGAGCCTCCACCACGCCCAATTGAGAATTCTGCTAACATTACCGGTATTCCTAACAAAAACACACATGCTATATAGATGAGTAGAAATGCGGCTCCACCATTTGTTTGTACCTCAGAAGGGAAACGCCAAACACTTCCTAAACCAACAGCCGAGCCTACGGTTGCTGCGATGAGTCCTATTTTTGTGCTGAATTGAGCTTTTGATGACATTTTTATTTTGCTTTTTATTTAAGATGCAAAATTAGCGAAAAACTAAATAAAATTTATTTAAGATGATTATTATTTTGTTGCTTTATAGTACTTTTGTCATAAATTAATCAATGATGAAACAGGTATTATTGAAGCTTCCTCCATATTTGCCAAGTGTGTTGGTGTTGTTATTATTATTTTATCTGACACTTGTGCCCCAACCGTTACCCCCGATGGAAGAGCCGTTCCTGAATTTTGACAAGTTGGTGCATGTTATAATGATGGCAGGTGTGTATCTGACATTTGCTTTTGATTATACAAGAAGAGAGCGACAACATCGGTTGCCACTCTCTGTAATTTTTTTGTTGTTAGTAATCGTAGTGCTTCTTGGCGGTTTTATTGAACTTGCGCAAGGAACAGAATTAATCCATCGCGGATGCGATTTGTGGGATTTTATAGCTGATTCAGTTGGAGCTATTATCGCAAGCCTTGTCGCACGTACACTTATGAGATTGATTATTTCTTGAAATCTTTCAATTTCTCATCGATAAATTTTTTCAAATCTTCACCACGCACATCACGTCCCACGATTTCTCCTTCGGGATTGATAATTACGATGCAAGGAATTCCTGAAATACCATAAAGGTCCGTTGGAATGTTCTGTCCGTTGATAATGTGGTTCCAAGGAAGTTTATGCTTGTCGATAGCTTCAACAGTGTCCTCAGGTTTGTCCCAAACAGCAACCCCCACAATATCAAGACCTTTGCCATTCCATTTTTTGTAAATTTCTTTTAAAGTTGCAGTTTCGCGAATGCATGGTCCACACCAACTTGCCCAGAAATCAACGATTGTATAGTTGCCTTTACCGGCATAGTCGCTAAGTTTTTTAGTAGTACCTTCGTGTGTGATTTCAAAGTCAGTGAACTTGTTACCCGGAGATGTAGCCTTCTTGCATTTAGCAGCGTCAACAAGTTTTTGAACACGTTTGTATTTCAATAGTGTAGAGTCAGATGCAATAACAGAATCAAGTTCGGCAGGCTCAAATTCATAGGCTTTTTGAATAAATAGATAATATCCGATGGGGTTACCTTGATTATTGGCACAAGTGGTTGAGTCAAGTTTTTCATAGGCTTTAGTTATTGCCTCTATTTGTGCTTTTGCAGTAGTGTCTTGCGCTACTTTTGCATATTCTTGGCGTAAAGAGTCAGATGCTGAACTGAAGTCTTCAAAAGCGTCGTTAAGAGTAGAGCCCGATGCTTTACCTAAACTATCAATAGTGATATTGCCTGCTTCAAGAATGAACATTGGACCACGTTTCCCATTGATTGTCAAGCGAGCCAAACGTGGCTCTTCGATTTTTCCCGCAAATAACGCTTTGCCATTTTCAACGACAGCGCTGTCAAGTTTTACTTCGCTATCATCGTAGTCTATGACATATACCATTTTCCCATTGTTATTGCTTGTCGCATTGAAAGCGACAGAGTAATCGTTATTGGGAGTTGTTGTGCAAGCAGCTACCGAAAGTGCCGCAGCGACATAAAGTAAATTCTTTTTCATCTGTTTGAGTTTAGTTATTAATGTTTTAATTAATGCAAATGTACCACAAAAATCTGCATAATTGATAAAAAACATGTATAAACTTTGTTGTATAAGTAAAAATGTTTAAATTTGATATTTATAAAATGCTTAAATCTGTTATCAATAAAAAGTGATTAACATGGAACAAAGTTTAAATAAACTATTTCAAAATTCAATTAGAAATAATTGGGAAAGTCCGGCGTTGACCGATTTTAATGGAGCTACATTTCAGTATAAAGATGTTGCGCGAAAGATAGCAAAGCTACACCTTTTATATGAACATTGTGGAATAAAAACCGGAGATAGAATTGCATTGTGTGGACGCAACTCTTCACAATGGGCTGTTGCATTTATAGCTACAGTAACATATGGTGCAGTTGCAGTTCCCATATTACATGAGTTTAAAGCTGATAATATCCATCATCTGGTAAATCATAGTGAAGCGCGCATCCTTTTTGCCGATGAAAGTATTTGGGAAAATCTTGATCCTGCATTGATGACAGGTCTTGAAGGAGTATTGAGAATTAAGGACTTTTCTCAATTATTGTCTCGCAAAAGTGAATTTGCCGAAGCGCGCTCTCATTTAAATGAGTATTTTGGTAAACGTTATCCTGAAAGATTTACACCGGATGATGTGGTTTATTATGAAGATAAAGTTGATGAGTTGATGCTCATTAACTATACGTCAGGCTCAACCGGATTTTCAAAAGGAGTAATGCTTTCCTATGGAAATGTGTGGTCAAATGTTCAATTTGCAGTTCAGCACTTGCATTATTTGAAACCTGGCGATGGTGTTGTGTGTATGTTGCCTTTGGCACACATGTATGGATTGGCAATAGAATTATTGCACACTTTCGCGAAGGGTTGTCATGTTAATTTCTTGACAAGAATACCTTCGCCACGTGTGATTATGGAAGCGTTTGCAACTGTTAAGCCCAAGATAATTATTTCGGTACCATTGATTCTTGAAAAGATA
>CAZCEB010000126.1:0-5690 GCA_964497305.1 uncultured Muribaculaceae bacterium
GTAAATCTGCAATGATGCCGTTACACATTTGGTTGCCTGATGCGATGGAAGGTCCCACACCTGTATCGGCTCTTATCCATGCTGCAACGATGGTAGTTGCCGGTGTTTATTTAGTGGCTCGCATGTTCCCTGTTTATTTAATGGAAGAAGCTGCATTAACGATAGTAACATTTGTTGGAGCCTTAACAGCATTATATGCTGCAATAGTAGCATGTACACAAGTTGATATTAAACGTGTGCTTGCGTTCTCTACTATTTCTCAGATTGCATTTATGATGGTCGCTCTTGGAGTTGCACGTCCTGATATTCATGAAGGATTGGGATATATGGCTTCAATGTTCCACTTGTTTACTCATGCAATGTTTAAAGCATTATTATTCTTGGGAGCAGGAGCTTTGATTCATGCTGTTCATTCAAATGATTATACAGCAATGGGTGGTCTGCGTAAATATATGCCAATTACTCACATTACATTCCTAATAGGCTGTCTTGCAATCGCTGGAATTCCTCCATTTGCCGGATTCTTCTCTAAAGATGAGATTCTTGTAGCTGCATTTGACAACAGCATGTTGTGGGGTATTTGGATGACAGCTGTAGCAGGATTAACAGCATTCTATATGTTCCGTTTGTATTATCGCATATTCTGGTGGAATAAACCCGATTATGAAAAACACGGACATGTGCCTCACGATGCACCTTGGACTATGACTCTTCCTTTGATAGTTCTTGCTACTGTTTCTTGTGTTGCCGGATTTATCCCATTTGGAGAATTGGTAACATGGAATCGTGAAGTATATCACATTCATCTTAATTGGACCGTTGCAACAACAAGTGTTGTAGTTGCTGTGATTGCGATTTTGATTGCGACAATAATGTATCGCAAGGAAAATGCAATGTCTGATAAGATTGCTAATAGTGTTAAGGGATTGTGGACTGCTGCATATCATCGTTTCTACTTTGATGAATTATACATATTCATTACTCATAAAATCATCTTTAACTTGGTTAGTCGTCCAATCGCATGGTTTGACCGCAAGATTATTGATGGTTCAATGGATATGTTTGCAACAGTTGCACATAAAACATCAGGTGCAATTAAAGGATTACAATCAGGTAATATACAGTCATATGTATTGGTTTATCTTCTTGGATCGTTATTACTTGGTATTGTAACCGTAGTGTGTGTAATGTTATAAACAATAGTGCTAATTGATAAATATAGTAACTTATGTTTGAAAATATATTAATCTATTTTGTGGTAATCCCCTTGATTATGCTTGGTGGACTTGCCCTATGTAAGAATATAAAACAAATCCGTGCAGTAGCCGTTGTTGGCTCTCTTGCATTAGTAGGTTTGTCTATTGCACTGTTGCTTGGATATCTTGAACAACGTGCAGCAGGAGCAACTGCTGAGATGTTATATGTTGATTCTTGGTCATGGTTTGCTCCATTGAATATTAATCTTGCAGTAGGTGTTGATGGTATTTCTGTAGCGATGTTGCTTTTGTCAGCAATTATTTTGTTGACAGGTTCATTTGCATCATGGGAAATCAATCCACTACCTAAAGAGTTTTTCTTGTGGTTGATATTGTTGTCAATCGGTGTATTTGGCTTCTTTATTTCAATTGACTTATTTACAATGTTTATGTTCTATGAAGTTGCTCTTATCCCAATGTACTTGCTCATTGGTGTATGGGGTAGTGGTAATAAGAACTATTCAGCGATGAAGTTGACGTTGATGTTGATGGGTGGCTCGGCATTCTTGATGCTTGGACTCATCGGTATATACTATCATTCAGCACCGGAGGGAGGTCAATTGACTTGGAATATCCTTGAAATTGCTCAAAATAATGCGATCGAAAAGAATTGGCAATATTTCTTGTTCCCAATGACATTTGTTGGCTTTGGTGTGCTTGGTGCAATGTTCCCATTCCACACTTGGAGTCCTGATGGTCACGCATCAGCCCCAACAGCTGTGTCTATGCTTCACGCTGGGGTATTGATGAAACTTGGGGGATATGGATGTTTCCGCGTTGCAATTTATTTGATGCCTGAAGCAGCTAATGAACTTGCTTGGATATTCTTGATATTGACAGGTATTTCGGTTGTATATGGCGCATTTAGTGCATGTGTTCAAACCGACCTTAAATATATCAATGCATATTCTTCAGTGAGCCACTGCGGTCTTGTATTGTTCGCAATCTTGATGCTCAATACAACTGCGATGACAGGTGCTATCATGCAAATGTTGTCTCATGGTCTTATGACAGCATTGTTCTTTGCATTGATTGGTATGATATATGGTCGTACTCACACTCGCGATATTCGCATGATGGGTGGATTGATGAAAATAATGCCATTCTTGGCCGTTTGTTACGTTATTGCCGGTATGGCATCATTAGGACTTCCAGGCTTGAGTGGTTTCGTCGCTGAAATGACAATCTTCATCGGTTCATTCCAACACACTGATATGTTCCATCGAGTATTTACAATCGTTGCATGCTGTTCAATTGTAATTACAGCGGTTTACATCTTACGAGTAGTTGGTAAATTGTTGTTTGGTCCTGTTCAAGATAAACATCATCTTGAATTGACCGATGCAACATGGTGGGAACGTTTGTCAACAATCACTCTTATTGTGTGTGTGGCAGCAATCGGATGTTTCCCTAACTTTTTCAATGATTTGATTAAGTTTACATTCTCTCCTGAGATATTCACAGTATTAGGTATCAATTAAAAGATTAATAAGAAATGGATTACTCACAATTTTTAGCAATGAAGCAAGAAATAGGATTGTTAGTCGTATTTCTATTAGTCTTCCTTTATGACACATTTATGCCTAAAAAATCGCAAAATGGCTTGCCTGGTGTAACATGCATGTTATTTGCGCTTTTTACTGCCGCATGTTTTTGTCCATGTCTTTTGACAAATGCAGAATCATTTAGTGGAATGTATGAATCTTCGGCAGTGATTGTTACAATAAAAAATATTTTAAATGTCGGAGTATTGATTGTTCTCATTCAGTCAATGAAATGGGCAAATAGTGAAATGCAAATCATGCGTCGTGGCGAGTTTTATGAATTATTACTCGTTACATTATTTGGTATGTATTTGATGATTTCTGCTCGTCATTTCCTCTTGTTTGTAATTGGACTTGAAGCAGCTTCTCTTCCATTGGCAGCAATGGTTGCATTTGATAAAAAACATTATGAGAGCCATGAAGCAGCAATTAAATATATTTTAACTGCAGTATTCTCTTCGGCTGTATTTATGATGGGATTATCATTTGTGTATGGATTGGCTGGAACATTATATTTTGAAGGAATAGCTGATGCTATCTCATCAGAGGGCCAATTAAATGTTTTATTAATTGTTGCACTTGCATTTGTTATTTCCGGAGTAGGATTTAAACTATCACTTGTCCCTTTCCATTTATGGACTGCCGATGTATATCAAGGAGCTCCTACATCAGTAACATCATATTTGTCTGTTATTTCAAAAGGAGCAACAGCATTTGCTTTCCTTGTGATAATGGTACAAGTGTTTGGAACTCTATATAGTCAAGTGTGGGAATGGATGCTTTATGCGTTGATTATTCTAACAATTACTATTGGTAACTTGTTTGCATTGCGTCAAAATAACATGAAGCGATTCTTGGCATTTTCATCAATTTCACAAGCCGGTTATATCATGCTTGGTGTTATTGCTCTGAATACCATAGGAATGGCATCATTGATGTATTATATCCTAGTTTATATTTTTTCTAACTTGGCAGCATTTGGTGTCGTTTCCGCTATTGAAAATAAGACAGGCAAGTTATTGATGGAGGATTACAATGGATTGTATAAAACAAATCCACGTTTATCTTTTGCTATGATGCTTGCAATGTTCTCTCTTGCAGGTATTCCTCCTTTTGCCGGATTTTTTAGCAAATTCTTCATCTTCACAGGTGCAATTCAACAAGGTAGCATTGCCATATATGTGTTAGTGCTTATAGCATTAATCAATACAATCCCTTCTCTATACTATTATTTGCGTGTAGTGAAAGCAATGTTTATCAATGATAGCGAAACTCCAATCGAAACATTCCGTTCTGCTACTTCAGAACGCCTTGGTTTGTGGATAAGTGTAGGTGGTATTATATTGCTTGGTATAGTAAGTTGTGTATATAACTATCTTCTTGAATTGACTGCTTCAAGTGAAATGTTTGCCGGGTTACTATAATAAAAACCTTGTATTAATATATAAATAAGCACATGTTTTTCATGTGCTTATTTTTTTTTGCCAAAAAATGAAATTTGTGTACATTTGTAAATGTAACTTATCACATGAAATCATTTAAATTCAATTAATATGAAAAAAATATTACTATCGTTGTTGGTGTCAGTTATTGGAGTGTCCTCAATAACAGCCGAAGAATTACAGACAATAACTTTAAATGGTAAGGAATATACACTTAATGAATTAATCGTGCGTCAAGAAGGACCGGGGATTACTTATCGTCGAATTCGTATCCCAGATTATCCATTGAATGTGAATATGATGGAGGTTGATTTGACGAACCCATATAATAGAATTGAAACAATGCAGGCTTCTGAAACATTGTATAAAACAGAGACCTTGGCTAATGCATATAATAGATATAATACAGATGAAAAACGAGTAATAGGTGGTGCAAATGCCAATTTTTGGTGTGTGTCAAGTCAACAACCATATAGTGATTTATTAATTGGTGCGACATATAATGGAAATCTTCGCAATGGTCAGATAATCACAGAAACTAATGCGTATTCTGACCAATGGGATGGTGGTCCTTCACGAACAGGGGTTATTGCTATAGATACATCAAAGAAATTATATGTTGAATCAATGAATTATAAAGGATATATAAAGAATAGTAAAATTGGTAGTCCGGAAATAATTCAAGTAAATAAAATCGTTCGTGATGAAGAAATTGGTTTGTACAATAGTTTTTATGGTACAACAAAGTCGTTTATGCCGGCAGATCAATATACTGAAAATAGCATTAAACATTTCAAAGTAGTTTCAGGGGTATCAACTGAAATATATTTGACAATAAATGAGGGTCAACGTTGGATGGCAGGACAAGATATGGTTTGTACTGTTGCTGAAGTGAAAAATGATGCCGGAACCGGAACACTCGGATCATATGATTTATGCCTTGTTGGAAGAGGCTCAAATAAGGCTCTTTTAGCACAATTAGCAGTAGGAGATCAAGTAACTATTAATTATGGATGGTCAACAGCCGATGGAACAGCGACTCCTGAGATAGAACAATTGATCGGAGGAAATGCTATAGTAATGAAAGATGGGGCGTTAACCGGTCGCAATTCCGATGAAACATATAACTCTCAGGTATATTCTCGAACCGGATATGGAGCAAGCGCCGATGGTAAAAAGTTGTATATCATTGTTATTGACAAATCTACAGATGCCGTATATGGAACATCAGCCGGATGTGGAACTAATGTTATGTGCGAAATACTAAAATTTTATGGATGTGATGATGTCGTAACGATGGACGCCGGAGGCTCAGCTCAAATGATGTTGAAAGGGAAGGTTATAAATACGACAACAGAGGCATCTCCTCGTTCGGTTGCTAATGGGTGGTTTGTTTATTCAATAGCACCAATTGATAATGAAATTGCTAAGTTGAAATTTGATGATGC